>JAYSQD010000018.1:0-19042 GCA_043721835.1 Arenimonas sp.
CCAAAACGGCCAATAGCGCTCCTTCAAACAGCATGATCATCGAAGAATCGTAAGAGCGCTGGGCTTCTTCAACCGTAGAAGTAACGAGTTGAAAATTGATATCGGGGTTGGCAGCTTCGAGTGTTTTCAATGCCGCTTCAACATTTTTCGCAACGGCAATTTCGCTTGAGCCAACTGTGCGTGACAATGCAAACGCAACCACAGGCTTGCCATCAAGCAAGGCCATTTGCGATACGTCGGCGGCGCTATCGCTAATTTTTGCCAAGTCAGACAAACGCACAGAGCGGCCATCTTGCAAGGCGATTGAAAAATCTTTCAGCGCGCTGACATCTTCAATCGTGCCGACCGTTCGTACGGTTTGCATGCTGCCTTCAAACTCGACTTTGCCACCGGGTCGTTCAGTTTGCGAACGCGCCAATTGTTGCGAGACCTGCCCGGCAGTAATGCCATAGGCCTGCAAGGCTTGTGGATCCAAATCAACGCGAATTTGTCGATCAATACCACCCGAGCGCGACACTAGTGCCACGCCTTTTACACCGTACATTGCCTTGCTGACATCGCGATCGACAAACCAACTCAGTTCATCGGCCGCTCGCTTGTTAGAGCCGACCGTATACGTCATCAAGGAGCCGCCGATATTGACCTTGGCGATAATCGGTTCCTGAATGTCCTGCGGTAAATCTGCACGAACGCGCGTGACCGCACCGCGCACATCATCGAGTGCGGTGGCGATATCGGTTTCCAGCAGGAATTCGATATTGGTATTGCTGATACCTTCGTTGACGTTGGAAAAAACCCGTTTCACGCCGGTAATGGTCGCGACGGAATCTTCGACTTTCCGGGTAACTTCGGTTTCCAGCTGGCTCGGTGGCGCGCCCGGCAAGGCAACCGTGACCGTGACCATCGGGAAACTGACATCGGGAAAACGCGAGATCGGCAATTTGATAAAACTGTAAATGCCGGCCACGCAAAGCACGAAGAAAATCATCAGTGCCGGCAATGGCCTTTTAATGGCCCAAGCAGAAACATTCATCATGGCGATATACTTTTTGCTTCGGATGTTTTTGCAACCAGGTTTACTCGATCGCCATCACTCAACAAACCTGCGCCTGAATCGACTACCGCATCGCCTGCTTTCAAACCTTGGATAATTTCGACAAAGCCTTGCTCGGAAGCTCCGCTGTTAACGCGTACGCGTTGCACAGTGCTGTCGGCAGTCACGATGTAAACATAGCTATGGCCATCGCGCTGAATAAGCGATGCCGCTGGCACCGTCAATGCCTGGCTGGCACTCGTTAAAATTCGTCCTTCCAAAAAAGTGCCCGCTTTTAAACTGCCGGGGTTTGGCAAATCGGCATACAGCGTTCCGGTTCGCGTTGTCGTGTCCAGGCCCGGTGAAACCGCACGAACAATTCCTTCAACTATTTCGCCAGCGCTTGTTTGCAAGCGGATTTTCGCGCCTGTTTGCACGCGTGCAAGATCGGTTTCATTCAATTCGGCGCGCCATTCAAGCCGACCACGTCGAATCAAACGTAATAACTCGCTACCGGCCATCACCACCTGACCTGGTTGCACCAGACGTTTTGAAATAATGCCGTCATCGGGCGCGCGCAAGGATGCAAAATCGCGCTTAAGTTGTACGCCATCGCGTATTGCCTGCGTGGTTGCTAAACGCGCCTGCGCTTGCACGACACCAGCACGCAATTCATCCAATGCGCTTGCACTGATGAGTTGGCTTTTTGCGAGTTGTTGCCCGCGATTGAAATTGATATTCGCTAATTGCAAACCGGCTTTTGCTTCACTCAAGGAGGCATCGGCCTGACGTAAATCACTATCTAAAGTACGGTGATCGAGTTCCAGCAATAATTGTCCGCGCTTCACCGATTGACCAACATCGACATTCAACGAAGTTACGCGTACGCCGCTGAGCTCAACACCGAGCTGCATTTCTTCCCAGGCCGAGACCGGGCCGGAAGCAATAATGGAGCGCTCGATATTACGGGTCTGTGCTTTTGCCAAAGTGACCGCCATGCTGACACTGGCTGCCTCGGTTTTAGCGGCGGTTTTATTTTTTTGATCGGTTTCGCTGGAACAGGCAGAAAGTAGAACCAGATTTAGCAAACAAATTGCCCGCCATTTTTTATTGGAAATATATGACACGTGACATCCTTTGTAATTTTTGTTTCCATACGGCGGGCATCACCCACCAGCGAATTATCCGTAGGTCCCTATGGTAGCGCGCGACCGGGATGGACGGCGGAAGTGTTGAAAATGCAGGCGCATTTTTCGACCCCACCTCGCGTGTAGTGCATTTCGTCGCCCGCAAGCGCTAAGTCACTTGCCAAAGCGGTATTGCCAAAGGTCAGCGAGGTAGTTGGGCGGTTCTAGCTTGTGCAAAAGCAGCAGCGGCTTCAGCCCGCGTTTGGGCGGCTTTCTTGTTATTTGCTAGCCTTTACAAATACCGGCCTGCATCACATATTCACCCTTTCTGTAACATTTATTTGCGCGCCCCAGCGCTGCGGGTGCTGTCTGTATTGTTTGCTCATGCTATATATCAAGCTAAGGCTTAAGGTATTGAATGCCATGACATCACGCTTTGTTTTTGCCGCTGGAAAGCTAGCTCACCGACAGCTTGTGCTGGCTGCTTTGGGCCTGTTTTTGCTCTGCCTGCTGCCCTTGCAAACCCTTGCCGCCAGCACATCAAGCGAACCGGCCGATATTGCCGCCTTGCGGGCCAGTCAGGCACGCTCGGCAACGGAGTTACGACAGCAAGCGATCAAGCTGCGCAACACTATTAAAGACCCCAAACATCGGGCCTGGGCTGCCCTGGCGTTGGCCGAATTCGAGAACGACCTGGAAAATGCCGACGCCGCACTCGCCATGCTAGACGAGGCACAACGCGAAGCCGATGCATTAAAACTGCCCGATCTTAAATTTCTGACTTTAGATGCACGCAGCACCATTTTGGTAAACCGTGGCCGCTCGGACGAAACCGATGCTGTGCTCAAGGAAATGAAAGGCATGATCGATGCCAGCGCCAATACCAATAGCAATCCCGAATGGCGCGCACAATGGCTCGACCAGCGCGGAGTGCTCGAAAGAAAATTGGGGCACTTCGATAGCTCACTCGATTTTTTTCAGCAATCGCTCAATATTTATCGAAAACTCAAAGATCCCGCCAACATGGCGCGCGAGCTAAATTCCATTGGCGTTATTCATGGTCGTACCGGAAAGTTTTCCGATGCCGTACTGGCGCATACCGAAGCTTTGGAGTTGTCACGCAAAGCCGGTGATCGTGGCGAAACCGCACGCGGCCTGCGCATGCTCGGTGTTCTGTATCGCAATCTTGATGACGAAGAACTCGGTAGCCAATCTCTGCTCGAAGCTTTGGCTTATGTGGAAGAACGCAATGTCCGCGAAGCCATTACTTTGCACGGCGAATTATCGAAATCACTCACCTTGCTCGACCGTATGTCCGAAGCCCAATATCACGCCGAGCAAGCGGTACGGCTTTCAAAATTATCCGGCAGCCCGCCCAATCGCGTAAATTCCTTTGCCCGCATGGCGGAATTAAAACTGGCACAAAACAAAATTAATGATGCCGACTATTGGACCAAGCTCGGTTTTGAATCCTACAATGACGTTGGCATTCGCGATCAAACTTTGCTGTTATTTACCCAGGCAAAAGTATCGGCAGCACGCGGGCAATCAGCAAAATCTTTGAAAGAAGCACAGAACACCTTGGTCAATGTTCGCAAAATTGGTGACCGTATTCTGGAACGTGCTGTCCTCGATTTGCTGGCCGAACAACAATTGAAAGTCGGCGACGCAGCCAGCGCCTACGTTACTCGTAAATCGCATCAAGCGCTCGACAAAGAATTATCGATTGATATGGCAGCACGAAAAATTTCAGCGCTCGAAGGCAAACTCGAACGCGAACGCAGTGAAGCAGAACGCGCCATGCTTGAACGTGACAATGCCCTGCAGGCACTGACCTTAAGCCGACAAAAATTAATGGGCATTGCATTGATGACCGGCGTCGCCGTGCTACTGATGATTGCCAGTTTATTGTATTGGCGTTACCTCGGTGTCAAACGAAGTGAAGCAGAAATAAGCGCAAGCCGCGACAAATTGGCACAAATGCATAACAGTTTGATCGACAGTTCCAACGCACTCGAACGTGTTGCCCATACCGATGCCCTAACCGGCCTTGGCAATCGACACGCACTCACAAAACGCATGGAACAATGCTTGGCAAAAGGCAGCGAACAAAGACGCGGTCTGTGTGTGCAATTACTGGACCTGGACTTTTTCAAACAAATTAACGACAAGCATGGCCATCTTGCCGGTGACGCAGTACTACGCGAAGTCGCCACACGTCTCACCGCCACCGTGCCTGCCAACACCACAGTTGGTCGCTGGGGCGGCGAAGAGTTTATTCTGCTGTTTGAACAAATCAGCTTGGCCGATGCGCAAGCAATGGCTGAAAAAGTTCGACTCGCCATAGCCGCAACACCGGTGGTGTTTGAAAACCTCAGCATCAATATCAGCACCAGCATCGGTATTGCTTGCAACCGTGACATCAATGCCCATTCCACCGACCCCTTATTGGCCGCCGCCGACACCGCGCTTTATCGCGCCAAAAATAATGGGCGTAATCGGGTGGAAACCGCTAGCAGTTGATTGCTTTAAATAATTGCAATGCAGCAAAAGCGCTTGCTCTGTCACACAAACTCTTAATTCCTGCGAGTGCCTATGCCATTGGTCACTCTTGACGGACCACAGCGCTAGCAGCACCATCGGTGGCTTGCCTTATTGCACTTTTCGCAATAAGTGACGCGTGCCAGTTTGGTCAACATCGTTGGAGTATTGTGATGGATAGACGTAATTTCTTGGCGGTATCAGGCATTGGCCTGAGCGGTTTGATGATTCCCGGTTTCGGTAATGCAGTCGCGGCTGAAGTGCTTCTCACAAAAATGGATGTTGGCCGCAAGAAAGTACTGGCCGATATTGCGCTGAACGCGGCGACGGGTGCGGGCGCGACTTATTGCGATGTGCGTATTGGTCGTTACTTGCGACAGTTCGTTATTACCCGTGAAACCAAAGTGCAGAACGTGGTGAACACCGAGTCCATTGGTGCGGGCATTCGCGTCATTGCCAACGGTACCTGGGGTTTTGCGGCAACGAGTGATTTGAGCAATGCCGGTATTGCCAAAGCGGCAAAACAGGCGGTAGCGATTGCCAAGGCCAATTCCACGGCACAAACACAGCCAGTGCAATTGGCGCCAGTGAAAGGTGCCGGTGTCGTGTCCTGGGCAACACCGATCAAGAAAAATGCAATGGAAGTGCCGATTAAAGATAAAGCCGATTTGTTGCTGGGTGTGAACGCAGCGGCGTTGGCGGCAGGCGCAAGTTATGTGAACTCGAATTTATTTGTGGTGAATGAACAAAAATATTTTGCATCGACCGATGGTTCTTACATCGATCAAGATGTGCATCGTATATGGCCGACCTTCACCGTGACGGCGATTGATAAAGCCAGCGGTAAATTCCGCAGCCGCGATAGTCTTTCCGCGCCGATGGGCATGGGTTACGAATATCTTGAAGGTAACCGGAAAATCGTATTGCCCAATGGTTTGATCGGCTACAACGACTCCTACAATATGACCGAAGATGCGGCTGAAGCCGCCAAACAGGCCCTGCAAAAACTCAAGGCGCCTTCGGTCAAGCCGGGCAAGTACGATCTGGTGCTCGATCCAAGCCACACCTGGCTGACGATTCACGAATCGGTCGGGCATCCGCTCGAACTCGACCGCGTGCTCGGCTACGAAGCCAATTACGCCGGCACCAGTTTTGCCACGCTCGACAAACTCAAAGACAAATTCAAATACGGCAGCGACAAGGTCACGATTTTTGCCGATAAAGTTCAAGCCACCACCTTGGGCAATGTGGCCTATGACGATGAAGGCGTGAAAACCAAACGCTGGGATTTAATCAAGGACGGCACCCTGGTGAACTACCAGGCCATTCGCGACCAGGTTCATATTATTGGCGGCACCGAATCGAACGGCTGCTGTTATGCCGACTCTTGGTCGAGCGTGCAATTCCAGCGCATGGCCAATGTGTCGCTGGCACCGGGCAAGGAAAAACAAAGCGTAGCCGACATGATTAAAAATGTCGAAAAAGGTATCTACATTATTGGCGATGGTTCGTTCTCGATTGACCAGCAGCGTTACAACGCACAGTTTGGCGGTCAGTTATTTTATGAAATTAAAGACGGCAAAATTGCTGGCATGATTGAAGACGTGGCGTATCAGATTCGCACACCCGAATTCTGGAATGCCTGTTCGGCAATTTGCGATGAAAGCGATTTCCGCTTCGGCGGCTCCTTCTTTGATGGCAAGGGTCAGCCAGGGCAAGTGTCGGCTGTGTCGCATGGTTCGAGTACGGCGCGTTTTGATGGCATCAATGTCATCAGCACGGCGCGTTCACTCGGCTAATTGCCAATTCTTGTCAGAAACTCTGGAGCTAAAAAATGAGCATGTATACCGAACAAGAAGCCAAAGCGATCCTCGATAAAGTGATTGCGCTTTGCAAAGCCGATGAATGCACCGCCTCACTCAGAGGTGGCATCAACGGCAATATCCGTTTTGCCCTGAACAATGTTTCCACTAGCGGCATCATTAGTGATGCGGAACTTGGCGTGCAGGTCGCGTTCGGCAAACGCGTCGGCATTGCTACCATCAATGAATTCGATGACGAATCACTGGCGCGTGTTGTCAGGCGTGCCGAAGAACTTGCACGTCTTGCACCAGAAAACGACGAATTTATGCCGGCGATTGGCAAACAAACCTACAAGGCAACACCGACTTTCGATCAAAGTATTGCCGACATTACGCCGGAATATCGCGCAAAAGTCGCTGCTGATTCCATCAACCCTTGCAAGAGTGACAAACTGATCGCTGCCGGTTTTCTTTCCAACGGCACCAGTTTTTTTGCCTCGGCCAATAGCAATGGCAATTTTGCTTATCAGCAATCCACCAGTCTCGATTACACCTGTACGGTTCGCACCGAAGACGGCACCGGCTCTGGCTGGGTTGCGCGTAACGCCGGCTCGGTAAAAGATTTTGATGCCAATAAAGAAATTCGTACCGCTATCAGCAAGGCCAAAGGTTCGGCCAATGCCAAAGCGCTTGAGCCGGGAAAATACACGGTGATTTTGGAACCGGCAGCATCGGCGGGTTTAATTTCTTTCATGATGTTTGGTTTTGACGCACGCCAGGCCGATGAAGGCCGCAGCTTTCTGACCAAAAAAGGCGGCGGCAATAAAATGGGCGAGCAGGTGTTCGATCCACGTGTGAGTATTCATTCAGACCCATCGGATATCGATGTTCCGGTGATGCCATGGGATGGCGAAGGCTTGCCGCGCGAAAAAATGGCGATTATCGATAAAGGCAAAGTCTCGTATCTGGAATATTCGCGTTACTGGGCCAAGCAAAAAAGTAAGGTTGCCAAAGGCTCGCCGGGTAATTTGATTATGGCCGGTGGCACTAAAACCACGGCAGAATTAGTGAAATCAACCGCGAAAGGCATTCTGGTCACGCGCACCTGGTATATCCGCATGGTCGATCCACAAACCGTGCTGCTGACTGGCCTGACTCGCGACGGTACTTTCTATATTGAAAACGGCGAAATAAAATATCCGATCAAAAATTTCCGCTTCAATGAATCCCCGATCATCATGCTCAATAACGTCGAAGAGCTCGGCAAACCGGTCCGTGTCGGTGACGACGAATCGCCCTTTTTGATGATGATTCCACCGATGAAACTGCGTGACTTTACCTTTACTTCATTGTCGGACGCGGTGTAATTCAGCATCGTCGGGATTTATGTTTCCTCGTAGGAGGGCCTTCTAGGCCCTCCTACACAACAATCCGATGCCTGTGGCGCCATGACATGAATGAATCAACGACATGAACCGCCAGCAATTTCTAAAACTCATGTGCCAGGCGGCCGCCGGTTTGGCGGTGTCGCCATTATTATTGCCTGAGGCAAAAGCCGCCACCGCTGAATACGATTTCTGGTTTACCCGTTTAATGTACGATTCGGGCGATTGGGATGTTGATCAACGCATGCCGGCCAATATCATCACCTCGCTGATTGACTACACCACATTGCGGGTAGATACCAAGGAACATGTCGTTGCCCTGTCCGATCCGAAAATGCGGACGGCGCCCTTTTGTTATCTGGCCGGACACAAATTGGTGCAATTTAATGCGGATGAACGCAGGAATTTTGAAGCTTACGTTCGTAACGGTGGTTTCGTTTTTGTCGATGATTGCAATCATGATATTGATGGCCTGTTTGCGAAATCATTCGAGGCCCAAATGGCGTCTATTTTCGGTGCAAGCGCATTGAAAAAACTGCCGAAGAAACATCCGCTTTACAGCAGCTTTTTCGTATTCGATGAATTGCCAACCACCGGTTTCGAGCTTAATGGCTGGGGCGACGACATCGTCCATGATTATCTCAAAGGTATCGAAATCAATGGCCGCCTTGGCGTGCTCTACAGCAACAAGGACTATGGCTGCGAGTGGGATTACGATTGGCGTAATAAGCGCTTTCTGGCCGAAGACAATACAAAATTTGCAGTGAACATCGTGATGTACGCCCTGAATAACTAAGTGAAATAATTAGGAATCAAGCAACATGGATACGAGCGAAGCCATTATCAAAGAAAGATTGTCACAACTTGGCCATCTGAAATCCGCGATTGCTAACGCCATTGTCGGGCAGGAAGACGTGATCGAACAATTGCTGATCGGCCTGCTGGCCGGTGGTCATTGTCTGCTCGAAGGCGTGCCTGGATTGGGCAAAACTTTATTGGTGCGCTCGCTGGGGCAGGCGATGGACCTGGAATTCCGGCGTATTCAATTTACGCCCGATTTAATGCCCAGCGATATTCTCGGCACCGAAATTCTGGAAGAAGACCACGGCACTGGCAAGCGCCATTTTAAATTCCAGCAAGGCCCGGTTTTCACTAATTTGTTATTGGCCGACGAACTCAACCGCACACCACCAAAAACCCAGGCCGCTTTGCTCGAAGCGATGCAGGAACACACGGTCAGTTATGCCGGTGTCACCCATATTTTGCCGGATCCGTTTTTTGTCTTGGCAACACAAAATCCACTGGAACAGGCGGGCACTTATCCATTACCAGAAGCGCAGCTGGATCGCTTTTTATTACATGTCCGCGTCGATTACCCCAGCGAGGCTGAAGAGCGCGCGATCCTGCAACAAACCACCGGCGTAAAAGAAGCTAAAGTTCCGCAAGTCATGCACGCCGACACCATTCGCTCCCTGCAAAAACTGGTGCGCGAAGTCCATGTCAGCGACGATTTGCTCAACTGGATTAATCAACTCGTGCGGGCAAGCCGCCCACAGGAAAATTCATCGAAAGAAATCCAGGCCTGGGTGAAATGGGGCGCCGGCCCGCGCGCTGGTCAAGCTCTGGTATTGGCATCAAAAGCGCGGGCATTAATTCATGGCCGTTTCGCAGCCACTCGCGATGATGTTAAAGCACTGGCTGCACCGGTATTGCGTCATCGCTTATTGCTCACCTTTGTTGCCGAGGCCGAACAAAAATCGGCCGATGATGTTGTGGCCGTGTTGCTGAATTCGGTGACGTTTCCTGTTTAATTTAGTGAGAAATATTTGAAAAGAAAATAAAACACAAAGGATACGAAGCAAGCATGGAGGTCACAAAGTTTTACATGGCGGCTATTTCCCCTCGCATTGAAACCCTAATGATGACATTCGAACTATTGAGAGGATTAGCTATACATTTCGCGTCACCCCGTTGGAAACGGGGCCCAGAAGCAGCGTGCGAAGTGCAATCTACATTCAGCTTCGTTGTTATTTCTGGGTCCCGACTTTCGTCGGGAAGACGAAAAACCCGTGGTTTTGGTTTGCTCGATACTTCGATGGCTTGGTTCGGATTATTTTTAAGACTGCCGGAGACTTATTGAGGCGATCAAACAATAGAGTCATAACAAGTTTTAAGTTTTAATAATAAATATCTCCTTAGTGTCGTTCGTGATTTCTTTGTGCCCTTTGTGTTCCATTTTTTGATTTCGATTTTTGAGTGCCTATGCCAACTGCCGATTTAATTCCCACTGATGTCCGCGCTCGCTTGAAAGCGCTGCGCTTACAGGCGCGCCGAATTTCCGGTGCGCAGGGGATCGGACAACATCAAAGTCGCAGTCGCGGTGCAGGTTTGGAATTCGCCCAGTATCGTGCCTACGAACCCGGCGATGAACCGCGACAAATCGATTGGAAGTTGTATGCGCGCTCGGATAAATTTTTTGTCCGCGAAGCCGAACGCGATAGTCCATTGGTGGTCTGGTGCTTAATCGATGCAACCGCTTCCATGGCACAAAGCGATGCTGCACGCCCGCAATGGACTCGCCTGCAGGCAGCGAAAGCATTAAGCGCCTGCGTGATTGAGCTCGCACTCAAACAAGGCGACCGCTTCGGTTTAATCGCCGTGAATGGCAATGGATTGATCGTCGTGAATGCCGGTAGTGGCAGTAAACATCGCGACCAATGTTTATTGGAATTGCAAAAATTAAAAGCGCAGGGCGCATGGCCGGACGAAGCCCAATGCCGACCAATCTGGGAACGCATTGCCGCCAATACTTTGGTCTTGTTGCTTAGCGACGATTACGATGAAGCTTGCTTGTCATTAGCCGGGCGTTTAGCCGTTGCACGCCGCGAAGTATTGAGCATACAAATACTTACTGCCGAAGAACGCGATTTTCCATTTCAGGGCGGTCATCGTTTTCGCGATGCCGAAACCGATACCGAACTACTGACCGACGCGCCGGCTTCGCGTGCCGATTTTATCGAGAAATTTACTGCTGCCAAACGACTATTAAGTGCGCGCTTTGCTGCCAACGGCATTCATCATATTGAATATGTTTTAGATCAGCCGCTGGATACGCCTTTGCGCCGCTTCTTTTTGCCACGCAATACTCGCCATCAGGAGCGCGTGTGAATTTCTCGCTGCTACTGCCGGGTGCCTTGCTGGCTCTGACGGCAGTGATCCTGCCCTTATTGATTCATCTTAGCCGTCGCTCGGAACAAAAACCTACTGACTTTGCAGCGCTGCGCTGGCTTTCGGCACAATTGCGACCACGCAGAAAATGGGTGTTTCAGGAAATTTTATTATTGCTATTGCGATTATTATTATTGATCGCACTCGCCGTGTTTCTGGCAAAACCGGTGTCGCTGCAATCGGCTTCACCAAAACATTGGGTTGTCGTTGTGCCGGGCAGCGATGTCCGCGCCGGGAAAAATTTGCCCGTCGATAAAGAATCGGAATGGCATTGGCTGAGCCCGGGTTTTCCGGAATACCAAAATAAACCGGACGGTTCGAGTATTGCTATCAGCAGTTTACTGCGTGAACTGGATGCACAATTGCCGATCAATACGGAATTGACCGTTGTCGTAACGGAATCTTTATCTGGGCTCGACGGCGAACGCATTCGTTTGAGTCGCAAGGTACAGTGGAAAGTCGTGCCCGGTGAAAAAAATACTGTCACCCCCGCGCAGGCGGGGGCCCAGAGACTTGACGTGCCGGATTCGAAGTCACTGGGTCCCCGACAAGAGCACTCGGGGATGACGGAAGTTTTTTTGAATAATGATGATGCTACTCCTATTCGTTTAGCGATCCGCTACGACAGAGCCCATGCCGAAAACGCGATTTATTTTCGCGCGGTACACGCGACATGGCAGGCCGAACTAAAAGCCAATGAAAAAGAAGCGATTGACGCCGCCGATATTGCGTCAGCTTTAAAACAAGATCGCACGGCACTAATCTGGTTATCGAGCGGGACATTACCCACCGAAATTCGCGAATGGGCAAAGAAAGGCGGCACAATCATTGCTTCCAAAGAAACCCTTGTACCCGAAATAAAATCCGGCGTCGTGGCCTGGCGCAATGAGCAGGGAAAAATATTGGTCCGCGTTGTACCGCATGGGCAGGGCCGCATTCTGCAATGGCAACAAGCGCTAAAACCGGGAGTGATGCCGGAATTACTGGACGCCAATTTTCCGGATCATCTAAAAGCTTTATTGCAAGCAGCAGTACCCGCGCCAACGCGTGCCTTGGCAACATCGCAAATACCATTAACCGGTGCAAAAGCTTCTACCGAAACGCCGCACTCTTTGCAAATCTGGCTTGCCTTATTGATTGCGGTTTTATTTTTTCTGGAAAGATGGCTTGCGAATGCACCCAGGCGCTGGAGCCCTGCATGAGCGCGCTCAGCCAACTCCGGCAATGGCAAAGCGCTGCGAGACAAAGGCGTTTGTTAATTACGGCCATCATCGGCTTGCCTCTGATATTCGCCGCGTTTTTACTCGCGCAACGCTTTTTGTCGATACCGTTGACTATTGCCATCACGCTGATAAGTATTGCCGTGCTCGGTTTTTTTGGATGGCGATCAATCAAGGTTTTTGACAATGCCTGGCTGATTCGGCAACTGAACCTGCGCCTGAGTCATCTTGAAGACAGCAGCGATTTGTTATTCAAACCCGTCGCTGAACTTTCCACGCTGCAAAACCTGCAACGCGAACGCATCGAACAACGAGTACTTGATCTGACGAAGATTGATCTGCGCGAGCAATGGCCAATAAAAATTATTGCACTATCGTTTTCTGCGGCATTCATTCTCGGTTTTACCGCGATTTTTTTCCCGCAGGAAAAGCTCCGCGATGCCGTCACCCTTGCTACACCGGCAAATGAAAAATCTGCAAGCAATGTCCCGGTGGTGCTTGTTAATCAGCAAATTGTCATCAAGGCACCAGCTTACACCGGCCTGTCTGCCCGCACCGAAAAAAACCTGCAAGTAAAATTCCCTGAAGGCTCCACACTCAGCTGGAATCTGCAGTTCCAGCCACAACCAGCTTCGGTCAGTCTGCTGTTTTATGACGGCAGTCGTTTGGCACTACAAAAAAACGGTGATCGCTGGCAGGCTTCCCGTGCACTTTTGCAATCGAGTTTGTATCGCGTGCAAGTTGATGAACGTGCTTTAGCCGAAGACACACTTTATCGTCTCGATGCCATCAAGGATTTGCCGCCGCAATTACGGGTTATTCAACCGGACCGCAATTTGAGCCTGGTGGAACTGGGCCAGACCGATTGGCCCTTAAGTTTTGAAGCCGAAGACGATTATGGTTTGGCGAACGCCACATTACGCATTCAATTGGCGCAAGGTAGTGGTGAAAATATCAAGTTCAGTGAGCAGAGCCGAAACCTTGCCGGCCTGGGTAGTCGCACACGCAAGCATTTCAGCGAGAAGCTTGATTTAAACACGCTTGGCCTTGGCCCGGGTGATGATGTAATTATTCAATTTAGCGTAAGCGACCAACGCTCGCCACAAAATAATGTAACGCGCAGTTCAAGCTTTATTTTGCGCTGGCCGCCCGAGGACAGTGCGCAGGCAACCGGTGTTGAAGGCATGGTGCAGAAAGCCATTCCGGCTTATTTCCGCAGCCAGCGACAAATTATTATTGATACCGAAAAATTACTGGCCGACAAAAATAAACTCTCCGCTGAAAAATTCGCCATTCAATCCGACAGCATTGGCGTTGATCAACGTATTCTGCGTTTACGTTATGGCCAATTTCTGGGTGAAGAAGCAGAAGCTGGCCGCGACGAAAGTGCTTCGCCATCGGCAAAAAAAGATAATGACGAACATGCCGGTGATCTGCCCAAAAAAGCGGTGACCTCGGCCGAAGAAAATCTTGCCATTGCGGCTGAATTTGGCCATATCCATGATATTGCCGAAGCCGCCACCTTGCTGGACCCCAAGACAAAAAAATTATTACGTGCCGCCCTGGATGAAATGTGGCAGGCCGAATTAAACCTGCGCCAGACCAAACCCAAACCAGCCTTACCCTATGAATACCGCGCGCTTGGCTTTATCAAACAAGTACAACAAGCCGAGCGTATTTATCTGGCGCGTGTTGGCCTGGAATTGCCGCCGATTGATGAAACCCGTCGCCTGAGTGGTGATCGTGGCTCGCTGAAAAACCCAGACGATAATCTGCAAGCAGCCAATGTTGAAGACGCGGCATTGATCAAATTCTGGCAATCGCTGAATCCATTGGAATCAGGCTCGACTGCAGGCAATTGGGCAGCGCCGGATTTTTCTGCCTTGAGAAACTGGATTCGTGAACATTCATCGCGCTCGCCGGATGCACTGGGCTTGCTTGCCGCCGTTGATGCTTTGGAAAAACAACCGACATGCCATGCTTGTCTGGTCGAAATAAAAGCACAACTCTGGCCATTATTACCGAAGCCGCCTGCCGCTCCGAAGCAACGTATTGTTCAAAATTCAAACGGGCAAAAATATCTGGATGCCTTGCAACAGGAGCGCAAACCATGACTTTGGTTCAGGCCTGCATCGCTTTATTGGTAATGGCAGTGTTGCTCGGTTCTGCTCGCTATCTACACACTTTGTGGCGCAGCGAAAAATCAACGCGTCCGAAAGGGTGGCGCGTGCTCACGCTTTTTTTGCTACAGATTTGCAGTGCGGTACTGCTGTATCTTGTTTTATTTCCGCCACCGACATTTACCAGTGCCGAGCGTCTGGTAATTCTAACGGCGAATGCCAATACCCATACAGTGAAAATTTCCGGACGCATTATTGCCTTGCCAGAGGCACCGCAGATCGCTAATGCAGAACCCGCTCCGGATTTGGCCAGTGCTTTACGTCGCTACCCCGGCGTGAATAGTTTGCAGATTATCGGTGCGGGTTTAAGTGCGCGCGATCAAGAGGCGGCTCGCGGCTTGTCGATAGAATTTACGCCTTCGCCCTTGCCACGCGGACTGGTTGAACTAAATGTACCGGAAACTATTTCCAGCGGCGCGCGTTGGCAGCTACAAGGTCGCATCCATCAAATCCCCAATGCTCGCATTGAATTACTGGACCCCGGCAATGCCGTCGTTGCCAGCACAGTCGTTGATGCCGATGGAAATTTCATTCTCGCCGATACCGCACGCAGCCCCGGACTTGCGATGTATCAGTTGCAAATCATCGATGGCAATAAAGAAGTCAATGACGATAAAAAAATCATTGAAAGCATCAAGCTGCCGATCATTATCGTGCAAGGCCATGCATTGAAGGTACTGAGTTTGTCAGGCGGGCCCAACCCCGAATTAAAATATTTGCGGCGCTGGGCAATCGATGCGGGTGTTGATTTGCAAAGCCAGATTAACCTGAGCCCCGGCATGCAAATCAATAATGCCGCCATCACGATCAATGCCGCCAGCTTGCGTGAAGTCGATTTACTGATGCTCGACGAACGCGCCTGGAACACGATGAGTCGCAATGGCAAGCAATCGGTCATCGATGCTTTGCGTGGCGGCACGGGGCTGCTGCTGCGCATTACCGGCCCACTTACCGGCACTGATCGCAATGAATTAAAAGCACTGGGTTTTTCCGTGAGCGACGCCAGTATGGTGCAAGGTTTTCGCCTGGAAAACGCTGCCGATAACAAACTGCAAACCACGTTGACTCGCAGACCCTTGCGAGTAATCAGTACGGATGCCGTTACGCTATTGCAAGACGATGCAAAAAATCCGCTGGCACTCTGGCGTGCCGAAGGCCGTGGTCGGATTGGCTTATTTTGGTTAACCGATACCTACAAATTGGTCCTGAACGCCGATAACAATCGTCATGGACAAATCTGGCAAGAAACGATTTCAACCCTCGCACGTACCCGCAGTGAAAACCCGATTTATTTGCGCGAGCGCAATGCGTATATCAACGAAAGAATCGTGCTGTGCAATATTGCCGCCAAAACTTATGTGCAAGAACCCGGTACCGACATTAGCTATTTAATTCCCGACGACACTATCGCCGCCAATAAAAACTGCGCCGCCTTCTGGCCACGGGTTTCTGGCTGGCATAGCGTTGTCACCGATAAAAATGAATTGCCATTTTATGTCCGCGATAACAAGGATGCTATCGGCTTGAAAACAAACGCTATTCGCGAAGCCACCCTGCTGTTGACTGTAAAACAAGCCAGCGAAAAAAATACTAGTCGCATACCAGTTCCCGGCTCGCCTTGGCCCTGGTTTTTTGGCTGGCTATTGATCACTGCATTGCTGTGGTGGCTGGAAAGATCGCGCTTGGGTAATCGCACAAAGTAAACTAGAGTCTTAGCTCTTACGTCCGCTATCCATAATCTCCCGAGCCCATTAAATATGATTGGCATGAACTCGATAAGCCCTGTTGAAGATCCGCCACTGCGCTTGGTTGAATCACCAGCAAGTGACTTATTGCTGCGTGATGATGTCAAACAACTCGGCGCCCTTGTTGGTGAAATTCTGGCCGAGCAAGAGAGTCCGGATTTTCTCGCGCAGGTGGAAGCCATTCGTGTTGCCGCCATTCAACGACGTGAAAATCATCAAAGCATCGACACGCTGGCAAATAATTTGTCGGGGCTTGCGTTGGAAAAAGCCGAAGGCTTGGTACGCGCATTTGCGCTCTGGTTTCAGGCAGTAAATCTGGCTGAACGCGTGCATCGCATTCGTCGTCGACGCGACTATCAAAAGGCTGGCGCGACTGCACAGCCCGGCAGTTTGGCTGCCATCATCCAGCAATTAAAAACTGACGGCGTATCACTCGATGAACTGGTCGGTGTACTTCAGCGCCTGCATATTGAACCAGTATTTACCGCGCATCCAACCGAAGCCATTCGCCGTGCATTGCTCGACAAGGAACGCGATGTGGTGCGTCGTTTGATCGAAGATATTGATCGCGCTCTAACGCCGGACGAAAGACGAAAAAATCGCGAACGCATTCGGGTATCGCTGACCTCGGCCTGGCAAACCAGCGAAATGCCGAGCGAAAAACCCAGCGTGCGCGATGAAATGGAGCATGTCGGTTTCTATCTTTCCGAAGTGCTGTATCGGGTATTGCCAACTTTCCAGGAAGCGCTGGAAGAAGCGGTCTCCGCTGCTTACGGGGAGTGCCCGCCGTTGCCGAATGTCTTGCGTTTCTCCACTTGGGTCGGCGGCGATATGGACGGCAATCCGAATGTCGGTGCCGCCACGATTCTCGATACGCTGCATGCACAGCGCGAAATGGTATTGAACGCGTATCGTCGCGACGTTAACGGATTGCGCACCGTTTTGACGCAATCGACGGGACGCATTGGTGTCGATGCTGCCGTATTGAAACGCATCGACGATTATCGCGTATTGCTTCCGCATATTGCCGCGAAACAACCCGAACGTCGTGCCGATATGCCTTACGGCGAATTGCTGACGTTGATCGCGGCACGGTTAAGCGAAACCGCAAAAAATGGCAGCGCTGCTTACGAGAATGCCGACGAATTTTCTACCGATCTTTCACTGATTGATGCGAGCCTTAATGATCATCGCGGTGAGCATGCCGGTCGTTTTGGTTTAGCTAGAATTATCCGCCGCCTACAATGTTTCGGTTTTCATTTGGCGGCATTGGACTTACGTCAGGATTCCGCCGTACATGATGCGGCGCTGGCAGAATTATTATCGAAAGCAGATTTTGCCCAGCGCACACCCGATCAACGTGCGCCGATATTGCATGGATTGATTCGTGGCGATACCGCCAGCACTGAAGCCGACATTGCAAAACCGGTGCTCGATGTTTTTCGCGCCTTGCGTGAAGGTCGCGAGCGTTTTGGTACACAGGCATTCGGGCCCTACATCGTCAGCATGAGTCGCAGTGCCGCCGATGCCTTAGCCGTGCTCGCACTCGCGCACGTGGCCGGTTTTCATCAGGACAACGGTCACATCGCACTCGATGTTGCGCCTCTGTTTGAAACCGTCGCCGATCTTGAAGCGGCAGAAACTAGTTTGCGTTCTTTGTTCGCCGATCCTGTGTATCGCGAACATTTACAGCAGCGTGGAATGACCCAAATGGTGATGCTGGGATATTCCGACAGCGCCAAAGACGGCGGCATTCTGGCCTCGCGCTGGGCTTTGCAGCGCACGCAAGTCGCATTGACTGCACTCGCACAGGAAAGTGGAATTCGTATCGTGTTTTTCCATGGTCGTGGTGGCTCGGCCAGTCGCGGCGGTGGTAAAACCGAACGCGCCGTGATGGCGTCGCCACGCGGCTCGGTTGATGGTTATTTACGCTTGACCGAACAAGGCGAAGTGATTCATCGCAAATATGGTGTGCGCGCGCTAGCCGAAAGAAATCTCGAACAAATGACCGGCGCCGTTTTGCGTGCCACATTACGACCGCGACCAATCGAACCGCGTGAAATAAAATGGCGCGTACTCAGCACGCAAATGGCAGACGATGCCCGACAATATTATCGTGCATTGGTGCATGAAGATCCAAACTTCGCCGAGTATTTTCGGGCCGCCACACCGATTGACGTGATTGAACGTTTGCGTATCGGTTCACGTCCATCGCGGCGCGGTAGCAAGGGTGGCGTCGAAAGTTTACGTGCCATCCCCTGGGTATTTTCCTGGAGCCAGAATCGCTCCGGCTTAACCGGTTGGTACGGCGTTGGCAGCGCATTGACGAGCGCGATTGAACAATACGGGCATGCCGCTATTTCTGAAATGGTAAAAGACTGGCCATTCTTTGCGACCCTTCTCGACGATATCGAAATGGTATTGGCAAAATCCGACATGGCCATCTTCGAGCGTTATTCCTTATTGGCTGGTGACGCACATGCTCACTACTACAAAATTATTCACGATGAATTTATGCGTTGCCAAAATGCCATACTTTCGATAAAAAACCAGACCGCACTTTTGCAAGGCGACCAACGCCTCGCCCAAAGTATTCGCTTACGAAATCCCTATGTTGATCCAATCAGTTTGTTGCAAGTGGATTTGCTCGCAAGATGGCGCACCGCAGATCGACCCGAAGACGCGCTCTTCCATGCCCTGGTCGCCACCGTGAATGGAATTGCAGCCGGCGTACAAAATACCGGATGACGTAGGGTGGAACCGCCTGCTCTTGGCGATTCC
>JAYSQD010000019.1:0-7324 GCA_043721835.1 Arenimonas sp.
CAGACCATGGGCGCAGCAAGCATGCGCCCCTACGTTATTGATTTCATTTAAATATAATTAAAAATCAACTACTTGGATCCTATTTTATAAAGTATTGCATTAAGTCCGATTCAGCGCTAATCTGCTTTGGCGCCCGGAAAGCCGCTCCTCGGAGCAAATACACACAAGCATGAATCGTCCTCCGGTTTACCGGATTTTTAAGGAGACCCTCCGAGGTCTCCTCTTTTTTTGTCGATTCCAATGCTTATTTGTGTGAGCAAGTCCTTGTTTTTAATGAGCTGGGCTCGATGACATAGGGCTTGTGCCCTGCAATCTGGTAAATTCGGCTTAGACAAAAGGAATACCGCGCCGCATGTTGTTTGCTAGTTTTCGTCATCCTGGGCTTTCGTTCTTGTTGCTGGGCCTATTGATAGGTTGCGGCCGCGAGCCCGTGGCTCCCGGCAATCCAGTGGCTGCGGTCGAAGGCTTGGCCGACGCGATCAAGGACAATGACCTGGTGCGTTATTCCAAACTCAGCCTGCCGCCCAAGCTACACACCCAGACAGAGCAACGCTGGGCCGCCGAGCTCGCTCTGGCCCCGGCACTGACCAGCACCCAAATTAAAGACCATGCTCACTACATGAAACAAATGATGGAGCCGGGCGCGGAAGCCAAATTGTTTGTCCGCTACGAAAGCAAGCTGAAAAAATTTCAATCCGAAATCAATTCGCAATGGCCATTGATGCAGGGCGCAGCAAAAATTTTCGTGAGCGGTGCCATTCAAGCCAATGAAAATCTGACCGCCGCCGAGCGCGATCACGCCAAAGCCGTTAGCCAAGCGATATTGAAATGGCTGAAGCCCGCCATGTTCAGCGATAAGGAAAAAGCTCGCGAAACCATCGCCGTTATTTGCAAGGCGGCTCGCGAAGTGAATCTGCCACAAGCACAGCAAATGCATCAGCTTTCGATGATCGCCAGTCTTGAAAAAGCCAGCCTTGGCTTGAAAGCCTTGAAAGATATTGGCCGCATTTACGGTGCCGACATTGATGAGTCGTTCGATAATATGGAGGCGAAACTCGTTGATGCCGACGCCTCTGGAAATAAGGCCACGGTCGAAGTGAATTATGTTTTACTCGACCAGGAAATTAAATTTGAAATTGAAATGACGCGCATCGATGGCCGTTGGTATCCTGCCGACAGCGTTCAAGATGCCCAACAAACATTAAAACAAGCGCTGCCCACCGCAGCCGTTTCTGCTCCCTAAATTATGACTACCGAACAACGCTCGCTGCCACTGCCGCCGCCCGACCTGCCGACGCCATCACCTGCACCGGTCGAATCGAAAAAAACGTTTGCCAATACCATTGCGCCGCTATGGGCGCGGTTGATGGAAAAATTGTTGGCGCCATGGATCGAGATAAAACGCGAGCCGGCGCTGCTGCCATTTAACCCCGATCGCCCAATCTGTTACGTGATCGAAAATTACGGTCTCTCCAATATGTTGATTCTGGATCGCGCCTGCCGCGAAGCCGGACTGCCATCACCATTGGCGGCATTGCCCGGTGACCCGCTCGGGCGCAAGCGCTCATACATTGCTTTATCACGTCGCGGCGGCAGTATTTTTTCGCAACCGAAAAATAAAAATCATTCCGATGGTTTGTCGCGCTTATTGATGGCGCATCGCTTATATCCGGACCAGGATGTGCAACTGGTGCCGGTCTCGATTTTTGTTGGCCGCGCTCCAGATCGACAATCGGGCTGGTTCTCGGTCTTGTTCTCGGAAAACTGGGCGCTGGTCGGCCGTTTTCGTCGATTACTCGCCATTTTATTGAATGGCCGTGGCACCGTTGTGCAGTTTTCGCAATCGGTACGAGTCTGGGAAATTCTCGGCGAAGAATTACCGCACGAACGCAGCGTCAGAAAAACATCGCGCGTATTGCGTGCCCATTTCCGCCGTATTCGTTCGGCGGTTATCGGCCCGGATTTATCCACCCGCCGTCTGTTGGTTGATCGTGTGCTGGACGCTGAGCCGGTTCGCAAAGCCATTGCCGATCAGGCCCGCCGCGACAAAACCGAATATCTGGAAGCCTGGAAAAAAGCCCACGGCTTTGCCTGGGAAATTGCCGCCGATTATTCGCATCCGGTGGTGCGCTCCTTATCGTTTGTATTAACAGCGTTCTGGAATCGTATTTACGATGGCGTGCATGTGCATCATCTCGATTCACTCAAAGCCGTCGCGCCCGGCCATGAAATTGTCTATGTGCCCTGCCATCGCAGCCATATGGATTATTTATTGCTGAGTTATTTGCTGTACTCACATGGTGTGGTGGTGCCCCATATTGCGGCCGGTGTGAATCTGAATTTACCGATCATTGGCTCGGTATTGCGACGCGGTGGTGCATTCTTCATGCGTCGCAGTTTCAAAGCCAATGCCTTGTACTCAGCGGTTTTTACCGAATACGTTTCGCAATTGGTCGGCGAAGGTTTTTCACTGGAATATTTTATCGAAGGTGGTCGCTCCCGTACCGGTCGCTTGATGGCACCCAAGGCCGGCATGATTGTCATGACCTTGCGTGCGTACTTGCGCAGGCCCCGTAAACCGGTGGTGTTTCAGCCAGTGTATATCGGCTATGAAAAATTGATCGAAGGTAAAAGTTACCTCGATGAATTAACCGGACAAGCAAAAGAAAAAGAAACCGTCTGGGCATTAATTCGTGCCGGTTTTGAAATCATGAAACAACACTACGGCAAAGTCGCCGTCAGTTTTGGCGAACCGATTTTTCTGGACCAGGTGCTGGATAAACACTCCGCCGAGTGGCGCACCAACCTACCGACCGCCGACGAAAAGCCATCCTGGTTAAACAATGTTGTTGAAGACGTTGCGCAAACCATCCAGGTCAATATCAATCGCGCTGCCGACGTTAATCCAGTCAATTTATTGGCTTTGGCGCTGCTTTCCACACCCAAACATGCAATGGCGGAAAGCGATTTATTGGCGCAATTGGCCTTATCGAAAAAAATTCTGGCGGCACTCCCGTATTCAGACCGCATTACCGTTACCGAACTAAGCCCGGAAGCGATTATGGCTTACGGCGAAAAAATCAATGTGCTTATTCGTACCAAGCATCCACTCGGCGACGTGCTGAGCATGGAAGACGAAACCGCCGTACTGCAAAGTTATTTCCGGAATAATATTCTGCATCTATTCGCCGCACCGGCCTGGATTGCCCTGTGCTTCCAGAATAATCGCCGCATGAGCCGCAATGGCCTCATGCGTTTAGGCAAAACGATTTATCCTTTCATGCAGGAAGAATTATTCCTGCCCTGGACTGAAGACGAATTTGCCGAACGCATTAATGCCACCGTCGATTTATTTATCAGCGAAGGCTTGCTGACCGCCATTGCCGATGATGAGAACGGCTATGTCTCGCGTGGCCCCGGCCAGACCGATGAAGTCTATCGATTACGTGCCATTGCCCATAGCCTGCAACAAGCCTTCGAGCGTTATTTCATCGCGATCACCACACTGGTAAAAAATGGCCCGCGCACTATTTCCACCTCCGAACTGGAAACCCTGTGCCAACTGACCGCACAACGCCTGTCGCTACTTTACGCACCGGCCGCACCGGAATTTTTTGATAAATCACTGTTCCGCAGCTTTATCCAGAAAATGCGCGAACTGAAATTAATCTGGCTTTGCCCGGATGCAAAACTGGATTTTGACGAACGCCTGAACACTTGGGAAAAAGACGCCAAAGTCGTGCTCGGTCGCGAACTGCGCCATACCATCAGCAAGCTATCACCGGAAGTTGTCAGCAAGGTAACGGGCATGCCACCACGTAAATAAATATTGTGTAGGAGCGCCTTTAGGCGCGACCGAATCTTCAAAAAAATATGGCGTAGGAGCGAGCTCGCGACCGCCATGGATGGCGAGAGTGCTGGCTTTTAACAGACGAATGTCTGGTCAAATGCAGGAGCATTTTTCAGCCTCGCGAAATGCTTCGCCGCAGGTTTTTCGCGAGCAGAGCTCGCTCCTACGTTCAACAGGTCGCAAACTCGGTCGCGCCTGAAGGCGCTCCTACGCACACAAAAACTCAGGCATCCAGATCCGGTATTAATTTATTTTCCAGGTATGCCATCATGTCTTTTATGCGCAGTTTGCGTTTTTTCAGGCGCTTGATCGCGAGTTCATCGGTTTGAATACTTTGTGCCAGACGGTCGATGGCTTCGTTCAGGTCGCGGTGCTCGGTGCGCAACTCGATTAATTGTGCGGTCAACTGAGCAATGTCGGGCGGTTGTGACATGGTGCCTCGATATGAAAGAGCTCAGCGCAGCTTACACCGCCTCGCCCCAGTGTAAAATACTCCCATGAATTTGACCTTGCTCGACCCGCCCGTTCGCGCCACTTCGGTGAACCGGCACAAACTCGCCAAACGTCTTCGCCACCAAGTGGGGAAAGCGATTGCCGACTTTGGCATGATTGAAGACGGCGACAAAGTCATGGTCTGCCTGTCCGGTGGCAAAGACAGCTACACCATGCTCGATATTTTGATGCAGCTTCAGAAAAAAGCGCCGGTGCGTTTTGAACTGGTCGCGGTGAATCTTGATCAGAAACAACCGGGCTTTCCCGAACATGTTTTACCCGAGTATCTGGCCGGTATTGGCGTGGCTTACAAGATTATCGAACAAGACACCTACTCGGTGGTCAAGCGCGTTATTCCCGAAGGCAAAACTATGTGCTCGCTATGTTCGCGACTGCGTCGGGGTGCTTTATACAATTATGCCGAACAGGAAGGCTTCACCAAAATTGCACTGGGCCATCATCGCGACGATCTGGTTTCAACCTTTTTCCTGAATTTATTTTTCCATGCGAAAATATCGTCGATGCCGCCAAAATTATTAAGCGATGATGGCAAGCATGTAGTGATTCGTCCGTTAGCGACGTGCAGTGAAAAAGATATTGCCGATTATGCCGATTGGCAGCAGTACCCGATTATTCCCTGTACGCTTTGTGGTTCGCAGGAAAATCTGCAGCGTAAAATTGTCAAACGCATGATGGCCGAATGGGAAAGCGAAACGCCCGGGCGCATTGATACCATCGCCAAAGCATTGGGTGATATTCGTGCTTCGCAAATGGCAGACCCGAATTTGTTTGATTTTATATCGCTAGGCAAACGTGGTGCTGCCGCGATGCCTGATAGTCATGCATGGCTTGCGGGTGACAACGAATTTACGGCAACCTGAATCGCGAGTAGAACTCGCTCCTACACATCTCATCGCGGCTAAAGCCGCTCCTACACAAAAAGATAATCATAATGTTCTTTCGCAATCTGACTTTATTCCGCTTTCCTGTCACAGTTAATAAATCCCTCAAAGCTCTCGAAGAACGTCTGGCCGAAGTTGTGCTCAAACCGGTCGGCCCGCTGGATATGATGTCACGCGGTTTCGTCTCGCCATTCGGTCGTGATGAAGCTGCTTTGTCGCACCAAGTGGGTGACTGTGTGTTATTCACACTGGGCGGCGAAGATAAAATCCTGCCATCTTCCGTCGTGAATGATCTGGTCAATAAAAAAATTGCCGTGATCGAAGAAAAACAGGGCCGCAAACTGGGCGGCAAAGCACGACGCGCCTTGAAAGAAGACACCGTGCATGAATTACTTCCGCGTGCCTTTGTTCGCAGCACCCGTACCAATGCCTATATCGATATGGAGCACGGTTTTATCGCGATCGATTCTTCATCCCGCAAATCAGCCGAAAATCTGGTGTCGGAATTACGTCATGCCCTGGGTTCATTTCCCGCCATTCCGCTCAATGCCGAAACCAGTCCGCGCACGGTCATGACCGGCTGGATTAGTGGTGAAAAATTACCGAAAGGTCTGGAGCTTGGCGAAGAATGTGAACTCAAGGACGGCGATGAACGCGGCGCGATTGTTAAATGCCAGCGCCAGGAATTGCAGACCGACGAAATCAAGAAGCATTTGGAATCAGGCAAGCAGGTTAGCCGCCTGGGTTTGGTGCTCGATGCCCATGTCAGTTTTGTCTTGGGCGAAGACCTGGTAATTCGCAAACTTAAATTTCTCGATGGTGCAGTCGAATCTCTGGAAACTACCGACCAGGAAGATCAAGCCGCCGAACTCGATGCACGTTTTGCATTGATGTCGGCCGAGATCAAACGCCTATTCGAGGTCATGGAAAAGAATTTGAAGCTGAGTAAAGCTGAAGCTTGATTTTCGTAGGGTGGGCATCGCCCACCATGTCGTCCATTGGGCAGCATAGGGTGGGGTCGAAAAATGCTCCTGCATTTTCGACACTTCCGCCATCCATGGCGGTCGCATGCCCACCCTACAATTTCCCGTTAAACTAGGGGCATGTTCGCTTTTCTAAAGCCCGACAAACCCGTCAGCACTATTGCACTTTGGCCAATAGCCTTGGCTTCGGGTGAAGTGATTGAAGTGCGTTGCGTGCATGATGCACGTGCGCGCCGCTTGCGACTTATCGTTACCGAAAAAGGTGTGCGGCTCACCATTCCCCTCCGTTGTTCCGATCGGCTGGCAAAACAGTTTCTTGCCGAACACCATGATTGGCTCGACTCGCAATGGCAGAAGCGACCACATGCCGCCATCAAAAGCGCATTGGAGTTATATCAAGCCACTGACATTTTACTGCGCGGTGTACGTTTGCCTGTGCAATGGAACGAAGCGAAATTTGCGCAAGTCAGTTTGCACGACGCAAATATTATTATCTCGCTGCCATCCAAAGCGGGCTTGCCTCAGGCAAAACGGGCATTAAAAGAATTTTATTTGCAGGAAGCCCGCAAAGACATCGGCACCTGGTTGCCCAAATATTTACCTGCATTTCCAAGCGCACCATTAGCTATTAAAGTGCGATCATTGTCATCGCTGTGGGGCTCGCTAAGCCCGAGCGACGGCTTATTGATGGACTTGTCGCTCGTACTCGGAAAAGCTTCGGCCTTTGAATATGTGCTGGTACACGAGCTGTGCCACTTGGTGCATCGCAATCATTCACGCAGTTTTTGGCGTGAAGTGGAAAAACATTTTCCACATTGGCGCGATGAACGCCATTATTTGCATAGTGACGGCTTGATGCTGAAAGCGGAGTTGCGAGGCTTGACCGGAACTGAAAAAACATAAGCCTGATAATAATTTTCGGGCGTAGCCCGGGTCACGCTCCACCGACCCGGGTAGATCTGCGATTGTGTCTATAAAAAAAATCAAAAAGGCCACAACGATAAATCGTAGGAGCGTCCGTAAGGCGCGAAAAACCTGCGACAATTTTCAGAAAATATCGTAGCCCGGGTCACGCTCCACCGACCCGGGAATCCGAG
>JAYSQD010000020.1:0-1431 GCA_043721835.1 Arenimonas sp.
CACGCGCTGCCGACGCAACTCCTGCTCCTTGCTCACGCGGTTCAAGATGCTTTCGACTTCGCCAAAATACTTCTCTGGCAGTATGGCGATTTTTTCCTGAATGGCTTCGATGCGACTCATACGCCGTATCTAGCGTACTCTGCGCGGATGTAAAAGCGGGAGTTGAGAATTCGCAGCCATCACCAGCGTTCTCCCGCCGCGTGCTTCTCGCGTAGAAAATCATCCAGGGGAGTGAGCTTTAGTCCCGGAGGGACTGCCAGAGCCGAAGACAGACGTAGTCAAATTAGCCGGTGGTGAAGCGAGGAACGAGCGGGAACCACCGGAACGCGGCAGACGTGGTTGCGCCCCGGAGGGGCGCTGGAATCTTGCATGGAGGCCGTTCTGACGCCCCTCCGGGGCTTATTTCGTTTGTGTTCTATTTCCGGTGGTTCTCGCTCGTTCCTCGCTTCACCACCGGCTAATTTCTAGCTATCCCTCCGGGATAATGAGGCACTATTCCTGTCTGGCACCTTATACTTGGCACCTTATACTTGGCACCTTGCGCTTTGGCCGGGCACCTTGCGCTTTGGCCGCTCGGTTAATGGTGGTTGAGTGGCCATAAATGATTGGTGATGCCAAAGGCTATTACCGCAATAAACGCTATAACCACAAAAATAAATAGCCACAAATTTACAAACCAGTGAAGAGCATTCATTCTAGTATTTTTATTGTCGTCAGCCAAAAAGCAGAGGCAGGCTATAACAAAGTGAGCCCCAAACGCGACGGCAAACCATAATGCTGCTTCCAATAAGTTGTTTATATCCATAGATTTTAATTAAATTTACTTGTAGTGCAAAACAGACAAGCGGCGGAAAATCCAAAAGCTACCGAGATAAAGCGGATATTAGTAAAACAGATAAAATACCGAATATTTGTAGCGAACATAGAGAGACAAAAGCTGTACTTAGTTTTTTAATATGACGAATATTTGATTAAGAAACTATATTATTATATTGCAGTTCAACATCTAGCCCGAAATTAGTTTTTATAATCACCACGTCCCCTCTTTTCTCGCGGCAACAATAGCTTTAGGCGATGGCATATTGGTTGCGGTGTTTGTGGATGCCGAGTTTTGGCGGCGGCGTTGGCGTTTTATGTCAATAATCTGTCTGGCACCTAGCGCTTCGCGCCTCCCCGCCGCCTTTTCCCCCGCGCCGCCGACCCGCCCACGCCTCCCCGCCGATCCGCCCGGCTGGGCCACGACCGGGGCCGGGTGACCCGCTCGCATGGCGGGCTGGCTGGCGTCTAGGAGGCTGGCAGGATAGGAGCCCGCTACCGAGTATCCCGCCGCTACACGCCGCGACGGCGCAAAGCCGGGCAGCCATGCGGCGAATAATGCACCCACCCACCGCACACCCAGCATGGGTGCCAGTTTCGCCGTAGGATGGTTCG
>JAYSQD010000021.1:0-39886 GCA_043721835.1 Arenimonas sp.
CGCCAGATTTTTCGCGCCTGACGGACGCTCCCACAATTTCGCTCCTGCAAATGCCCTCCGACTTGATTCAAGTCATGGCTGCCATTTTCAAGAGGTTCAAACTAAGCCTAGTCCTTCTGGGAGTTTGAAATGAACAAAAGATTATTAATTGCAAATGTCGTATATCTGGCATTGATGGCAACACCGATATTCGCCGCCGAACCGGTCGCGACGAAAGATTCAGAGGGAAAGCTTCTATTCGATGCGCGTTGGCGCATGGAAACCGTAAACGATGATGCGTTCGCAAAAAATGCCGATGCCAACACACTAAGATTCCGCTTGGGTTATCGCACACCCGTCCGTAGTGGCTGGAGCGGCGTGGTGGAGCTTGAACATACTTCGCATTTATTCAACGAAGACTTCAACAGTACCGCGAATAATCAGACTACGTACCCTGTCGTCGTCGACCCGGACAATACCGAACTTAATCAGGCTTATGTGCAATACGCCCCCAGCGACGCGACGAAATTCATGCTAGGTCGCCAACGCATCATCTATGACAACCAGCGCTTTTTCGGCAATGTTGGCTGGCGTCAAAACGAACAGACTTTCGATGCACTCAATGTCGAGCATCGCTTCGGCAATGGCTTGAATTTTCGCTACAGTTATCTTGACCGGGCGCAACGTATTTACGGCGACGATCATCCCAATAAAAATCTGGCGCGTTGGCAGCTTGATGCACATCTTATTAGTTTGAATCACAGCTTGGGTTCTGGGGTTATGACCGGCTATGCCCATTTCATCGAAAACCAGACGCTTCCACTTACCTCGCATCAAAACCTGGGTGTTCGCTATGTTGCAAAACACGACAACAAGGAAGGCATCGGCTGGCTAGCGAACGCTGAATATGCGAAACAAAATAATTACGCTAATGGTAGAAATATTATTGATGCCGACTATGTTTTGCTCGAAGGCGGACTTGTATGGAAAGCCCATACCTTCAAGGCTGGATGGGAAAAACTCAGCGGCAATGGGTTTTATGGCTTCGCCACACCGTTCGCGACATTGCATGCCTTCAATGGCTGGGCTGATCGCTTTCTGACAACACCCGTAAATGGTTTGCAAGATTCATATCTAAGCTGGAATCATAAATTCGGCAAGCTCACAGCCAATGCCGCTTGGCATGACTTTCAATCGGATCGTTTGAATATTCACTACGGCCAGGAATGGGATGCATCGCTTGCATGGGCCTTTGCGCCGAAATGGAATGCATTACTGAAACATGCCAATTATCAGGCCGATGACATCGGTTTTGACGTCAGCAAAACGTGGCTCAGCGTGGAATATGTTTATTGAAATATTTTCATCGGCGAATACACGGATGGCTTGGCACTGGCCGCTTGATTGACGATATGATTGAGCAAAACCATTCCACCGATTCAAGGATCATCATGAACAGATACAGCGCTACACAACGCAATCTCCATTGGCTGATGTTTGCAATGTTGGTACTGGCTTACATCACGATCGAATTCCGCAGTGAATTCCCGCGCGGCAGCAGTGGTCGCGTATTCATGGTGCAATCGCATTTCTGGCTTGGCATCTCGATTTTTACCTTATTTATTCCACGCTTGTTACTTCGCTTTAAACGCGGCGTACCACCGATTGAACCTGTCCTGCCCTCCTAGCAAGCAATGCTCAGTAAGCTCGTGCATATCGCGATTTACGTTTTCTTGTTCGCACAACCCTTGCTCGGCATTGCCACAGCCTGGACTAATGGCAAGGCCATCATTATCCCATTTACCGGCATTGAGCTTCCCGCATTGCTCGCTGAAAACGAGACGCTTGCCCATCAACTCGAAGACATCCACAAGACAGCCGCCAATGTTTTTTACTTTCTGGTCGGCTTTCATGTGCTGGCTGCGCTTTATCATCACTTTATTCGCAAGGATGACACGCTAAAACGCATGACCTGAGAAGGATGCCCGTTTTCCGATGACAACAAACCCCGGCAAATGCCGGGGTTTTTCTTTATCCAGGGCATATCGGTTTCATGAACGCACGCCAACTCTGTCATATTAGCTATTGCTAATATTGTATTTTACTAATATAGTAGTGAAAATTGACCACAACCAGTGTGCCTCATGTCTAAAAAAACTGCTACTGCAAAACCCTCGCTCGCCGATATGCAAGCGCATGCGTGCGAAGCTTCGGCATTATTGAAAGCCATGGGCAACGAGCAGCGCCTGCTGATTCTTTGCCTGCTGGTGCAAAGCGAACTCAGCGTCGGTGAATTGCAGGCAGAGATTGATTTAAGCCAATCGGCCCTTTCACAGCATTTGGCGATATTGCGTGAAGCCGGCTTCGTCAACACCCGGCGCGAAGCGCAGACGGTGTTTTATTCATTGCCCAACGGCCCGATCAAGAAAGTGATGCAAACCCTCCATAAAATTTATTGCGAGTAATCCCCCCATGAAAACCGATATCTCCCATTTAATTCCGAATTTCAAACAACCGCGACCACAACTCATCACCGGTGGACAGCCGGAAGCCACTGCCTGGAAGGAACTTGCCGAAGCCGGTGTTAAAACCGTTGTCAATCTGCGCCCCGATAGCGAACTACCCGGCAGAAACGAGGCACAAGAAGTTAAAGACGCCAATTTGATCTACGTCAATATGCCGGTTGAAGGACCTGCTAGTTTGAATAAGGCACTCACCGATCAACTCTGGCAGGTTCTCAATGGTGCCGAAGGTGGCGTGCTGGTGCATTGCGGCACCGGCAATCGCTGCGGTGCGCTGTTGGCACTGACTGAAGCCTGGTTCCGCAAACACAGTACCGAAGACGCGATCGCTTTCGGTAAGCAAGCCGGATTGACGGGAATGGAACCCGCCGTTCGCGATCTGCTCGCCAAATAAAAATAGCGAGCCTTAAGCGACTCACGAATCAGGAGTAGGAAGTCATGTCACATATTGTCGTCATCGGTGCAGGTCTGGGTGGCATGAGTGCCGCCTATGAATTGCGTGAAACACTCGGCGCTGCACATCGCATAACAGTGATCGGCGATGGCAACCAATTCAGCTTTACGCCTTCCAATCCTTGGGTTGCGGTTGGTTGGCGTAAGCCCGATGAAATTTGTCTGCCCGCAGGTGAATATCTGGCGAAGAAAGACATCACTTTTATTCCGCGCGCGGCAACACAAATTCGTGCCGACAAAAAATGTGTCATCACCGATGCCGGACAAAATATCGAATACGACTATCTGGTTATTTGTACCGGCCCCAAACTCGCGTTCGAGGAAATCAAAGGCGCAGGTCCTGAATCGGGTTTCACCCAATCTATCTGCACCACGCCGCATGCAACAAAAGCCTGGGCCGCCTACGAAGAATTTTTGAAAAATCCCGGACCCATCGTGATCGGTGCCGTGCAAATGGCGAGCTGTTTCGGCCCGGCCTATGAATTCGCCATGATCATCGATGCCGATCTACGCAAACGGAAATTGCGTGATCGCGTACCGATGACCTTCGTCACCAGTGAACCCTACATCGGCCATATGGGCCTGGGCGGTGTTGGCGATTCAAAAGGACTGATGGAATCGGAATTCCGTCAACGCCATATAAAATGGCTTACCAATGCCAAGATTGATGAAGTCACCGAAGGCATGGTCAACGCCAGCGAATGGGACAACAGGGGCGTGATGCAAATGGAATACAAACTCCCCTTTAATTTTGCGATGTTGTTACCCGCCTTCAAAGGCGTACCCGCAGTCGCAAATGTCGAAGGCCTGTGTAATCCGAGAGGATTTGTCCTGGTCGACAAGCACCAACGAAGCGTTAAGTATCCGAACATTTTTGCGGCGGGTGTTTGCGTGGCGATTCCTCCGGTGGAAGTGACGCCGATTCCGACCGGCGCACCCAAAACCGGCTTCATGATCGAATCGATGGTCACCACCATCGTAAAAAATATCGAAGCCGAACTTGCCGGCAAACCTGCGGATGTTGAAGGCACCTGGAATGCAGTCTGTCTGGCCGATATGGGCGATGACGGCGTGGCTTTCGTAGCATTGCCACAGTTCCCGCCACGCAATGTTACATGGGCGAAAAAAGGTCGCTGGGTGCATCTGGCAAAAATCGCCTTCGAAAAATATTTCCTGTTCAAGATGCGAAACGGCACCTCTGAACCGGTATATGAAAAATATGTGCTGAAGCTGCTCGGTATCGAGCGTTTAAAACCCGACCACAAATAGTTTTAGGAGAACAACATGAATATTGATAAAGCCGTGATGGCATTTGCCGGCTTGATGATTTTGATCAGCGTCGCCATCGCATATTTTATTTCACCTTGGGGCCTTGTACTTACCGCCTTCGTTGGCCTGAATTTGTTGCAGGCATCATTCACCGGCTTCTGCCCGGCCGCGAAAATTTTCGGCAAGCTCGGCTTCCAGCCCGGCAATGCATTCAAGTGATTCATGCCATGCCCTCCACACGTTATCTTGCCATCGCATTACTCGCTGTCGGCTTATCGGCCTGCGGCGAGGCACCTGCACCTGCCGATAAAAATACCGTTAACGTGGAAGGCTTGGTGCTCATTAAAATAACGTCCAGTACTGCGGGAAATCTGCGGCAATGGGACGGTGTAGTGGAAGCCGTCAATCAGGCAACCTTATCGGCACAAACTTCGGGCCGCGTCAGCTCATTAATGGTGGATGTCAACGATACGGTGAAAGCCGGTGACGTCCTCGCGCGCTTCAGCAATGTCGAACAAATGTCCGGGCAAAACCGTGCACAGGCAGGACTGAGTGCCGCTCAAGCGCAAGTCACCGAAGCCGAGGCTGACTACAAACGCATGAGTGAAATTTATGCCAAGCGTTTAATCGCCAAAGCGCAATACGAACAATCGCTGGCAAGACGCGATGCCGCCCGTGCAGAGCTGGCATCGGCACGCGCACAACTGAGCGAGTCCGCACAGCAACTCGACTACACCGTGGTACGTGCGCCATTCAACGGTGTGATTGGAAAACGTCACGTGCAAGTAGGTGAAACCATTGCACCGGGCCAAGCAATTTTCAGCATAAATTCGCCAGAGCAATTACGTGTTCGAATAAGTCTTCCGCAAACAGAAGCTACATCACTCGAAAAAAATAAAGTGGCAAAGATTCTGCTGGATAACGGCAGACAAATCAGCGTGGAAAACATCGTGGTATTCCCCGATGCCGATCCCGATACTCATACCGTGACAATACGCCTGATATTGCCAGAAAATATCAGCGAATTGAAACCCGGCATCACGGTAAAAATTTTATTGCCTGCCTCTGGTAACCCGGGCTTGATGATTCCCACCAACAGCCTAGTCATACGTAGCGAAGTCACTTCAGTCTATGTCATCGGCGAAAGCGCCATTAGTCTTCGGCAAGTTCGCTTAGGTCACCGAATGGGCGATCAAGTACAGGTACTTTCCGGTTTGAATCCCGGCGAAACGATTGCAGTCGATCCACTGGCAGCCAGCTTGCGTCTGTCAGAAAAGCAGACCGAGAAATAAATCATGTCGGATTCGCCAAGGCTCGGATTCTCCGGCTGGATCGCGAAAGCCTTCCAAAATAATCCGCTCACGCCAGTTCTTGCTATTGCCGGTTTATTACTCGGTATGGTGGCGGTGCTGATCACGCCGCGAGAAGAAGAGCCGCAGATTGATGTCACGATGGCCAATGTGTTCGTGCCGTTTCCTGGTGCGAGTTCGCGCGATGTTGAAAACATGGTGGCGTTTCCTTATGAACAAATGCTTTCGGAAATCGAAGGCGTTAAACATGTTTATTCGATTTCGCGTCCCGGCATGGCGGTGTTCACCGTTGAATTTGTGGTCGGCGTTCCGCGCCAGCAAGCTATTGTAAGACTCTATAACCAGGTCTATTCCAATACCGATTGGGCACCGCCGAATCTCGGTGTTGGCCAACCACTAGTGCGACCCATGGGCATTGATGATGTGCCGGTGATGAGCGTGACTTTGTGGACCGATGATCCGCAGCGCGGCGGTGTCGAACTGGCACAAACTGCCCATATGCTCGAAACCGAATTGAAACGCGTTCCCGGCACCCGCGACATTTACACCATCGGCGCGCCTGATCGCGCCGTGTTGGTAGAAGTTAACGCAACACGATTGGCGGAATACGGTTTTAGCTTGCAGGATATGAGCCAATCTTTACTCACGGCTAATTTGGTTAAACAAGCCGGAGAGCGCGTAATCAACCAGCAAGTTATTCCGGTCACGATAGGTAGCTTTCTGGCAGACAGCGAACAAATCGCTGGTATCGTCATTGGCATGCGCAATAACTTGCCAGTGTATTTATCGGATGTCGCGAAAATTTCCGATGCCGCCGACTCTCCAATTCGCTATGCCTGGCATGGAGCTCCCCTCAATAGTAAACAAAGACCGAAAGCCGGCAATGCACCGGCGGTCACTCTGGCGATAGCGAAAAAACCCGGCGCGAATGCGGCTGATATTACTGCCGCAATACGCGAGCGTTTGCAAAGCTTGCAAGGCCGGGTGATTCCCGAAGGCATTGAAGTTTCTATTACCCGTGATTACGGCAAGACCGCCACCGACAAAGCACAAAAACTGATTCACAAACTTGCCTTCGTAACAATGTCGGTCGTGTTGCTGGTCTTGTTTGCACTGGGTTGGCGCGAAGCAATTGTCGTTGGTGCCGCTGTTGTGGTGACATTGGCACTCACTTTATTTGCCTCATGGGCGATGGGCTTCACGCTTAATCGTGTTTCCTTATTTGCCTTGATTTTTTCAATCGGCATTCTGGTCGATGATGCGATTGTTGTCGTCGAAAATATCCACCGCCATATGCAACGCGGTGGCAAGAAATTACTGGAAGCGATTCCACTGGCCGTGGATGAAGTTGGCGGCCCGACCATTCTGGCAACATTTGCCGTGATTGCAGCCTTGATGCCAATGGCTTTTGTCAGCGGCCTGATGGGCCCGTACATGCGTCCGATCCCCATCAATGCCAGCGTTGGCATGCTGCTGTCACTCGGCGTCGCCCTGATCGTCACACCATGGTTGTCGTATAAATTATTAGCGAAACATCTGGAACAACATTCCGATGCCCCTGCTTCTGCACACACAGCGCAAAGCACTCGCATTGCCCGTATTTTCCAACGCGTAATGAGCCCATTTTTATTTAGCGATAAAGCGGCGCGCAATCGTCGCAACCTGTTTATTGGCATCATGATTGTATTGGCATTATCGGCCAGTCTTGCCGCTGTAAAATTAGTGGTGTTGAAGATGCTGCCGTTCGACAATAAATCCGAGTTTCAAGTCGTGGTGGATTTACCTGAAGGTCGAACACTGGAAGATACCCAACATGTATTAATTGAACTCGCCGCTGAACTGGATCAAGTACCCGAAGTACTCGATTACCAAGGCTATGCCGGCACTTCGGCTCCGGTGAATTTCAACGGTCTTGTCCGTCAATATTATTTGCGCAGCGGCGCCAATGTCGGCGACCTGCAAGTGAATCTGATCGACAAACACGAGCGTGATCGCAACAGTCACGATATTGCTGCCGCTTTGCGACCGAAACTCAATGCAATCGGTGAGCGTCTGGGTGCATCGATTAAAGTTGTCGAAGTGCCTCCCGGTCCACCGGTATTAGCACCGCTGGTCGCCGAAATTTATGGTCCGGATTATGCAAAAAGTCGCTTGATCGCAAGGGAGCTGGAAACGCGATTCAAAAAAACACCCGGCATTGTCGATATCGATACGACAGTTGAAGCCGATTCGCCGCGTGATATTATCAGCGTCAATCGTGATCGTGCCGCGCAGCTGGGTATCTCACAAGCGAGCATTAGCGAAGCAATAACCGCTGGCTTGTCCGGCAATAACGTGACGTATTTGCGTAACGATACATCGAAATACCCAGTGCCTATTCGATTGCGTTTACCGCCCGGCGATCAGGCTTCACTCGCTTCCTTGCTAGCCATTCGCGTACGCGCCGGCAACGGAAAACTGGTGCCGATTTCTGAACTCGTCAATACCAAGCAAGCCACTTGGGATGGCAGTATCTATCACAAGGATTTATTGCCGGTAGTGTATGTGACTGGCGATGAATCCAGCAAAATTGATAGCCCACTTTACGGCATGTTCAATGTGGTTGGCCAAGTATCGGACAGTAAAATTGCCGGTTTTTCGTTGCAGCAATATTTCTTCAAACCACCGATTGATAACGAACTGTTCGCCATCAAATGGGACGGTGAATGGCAGATTACCTTCGAAACTTTCCGCGATATGGGCCTGGCCTATTCCGCCGGCCTGGTGCTGATTTATTTACTGGTACTGGGTCAATTTCGTAGCTATCTGGTGCCATTAATTATCATGGCACCTATTCCATTGACCGTTATCGGCGTAATGCCTGGCCATGCCCTGCTTGGTGCACAATTTACAGCCACATCAATGATCGGCATGATCGCACTTGCGGGCATTATCGTGCGCAATTCAATCTTGCTGGTGGACTTTATCCAGCAAGCGGTGAAAGAAGGCCTTGCACTGGAACAAGCCGTAATTGATGCCTGCGCTGTGCGTGCACAACCGATTGTATTGACCGGTGTTGCCGCCATGCTCGGCGCATTCTTTATTCTCGACGATCCAATTTTCAACGGGCTCGCGGTATCGCTGATTTTCGGTATTCTGGTATCGACCGTGTTAACACTCGTGGTGATTCCGCTGCTGTATTACGTCGTACTAAAACGGGCGCGGGATAAAGCGAATGCTTTAACGACATAGCGAATAGGCTTAATTACTGATTGTGCCCTCAAATGAAATTCAGCGGGGATGCGCTTGAGCGCACTTTATGTAATTTTTCGCAGCTCGAATTCTGTCACGGTCCGAATTACTGGTAATTATATTGTTGCTTCCAACACTGCCTCTACAGGTCGTCTTAAACTATGCAACACAGTCGGACCAACACCGTAGCGCACTAGCAAATGGATATGTTTATTGGGCACGCCAAGCCAGCTGTGCAATTGCGGGCGTAAGCGGCGAACTTCGATGGGCTGATTGATAAAAGCAGTACTGACTTTTAATGCAGCTGCTTGCAATGCAAAACGTTCAAAAGCACGCCCTGCCGCTATCCAGCTTTTTTTTCGTCGCTATCACCAATAAATGCGATAACCCCAGCAGAGCTCCGTATATTTTTGGTGTCAATATCCGCCTGTTTTTCACCCGATACAAATGTGCTGAATAGTCTGCGCCCCAACCAAGAAGGAACTGAAGGCTGGCCGCTGATTATACCGGGCAATCCATCGCCCTTTGCTATTGCCTCGTCGGCATTAAAACGAATCCAGTCTTTTAGTTCTTCGACAAAGTCTGCGTCGGAAAATTGTGCACGATTACCTTGGCGCACATATTCAAGCATTTGTTCTTTGTATTTTTCTGATTGCAAAAAAAGTGGTTTGATCTCATCGCTTGTTGCTGCAGTAATCAGACTCTTTTCCACAAGCAGCGCTAGAGATTTACCATCATAAGGAAAGTGGCTGCAACGACGCTGCGTAATGGCGGCAGATAAATTACCGTGTCGAATAACGACCGACGGATTAAATTCTATGACAACGGCATCGCTCGTCGCCTCGTAATGCACTTCACTGTGAAAACCATTTGCAGCGGCAGCCTGCACAATATTTTCGGCTGCATAACCCAAACTCTTAAAAAGATGGCTGTCGTCAGGATCTACAGCAGGGCAGCGGCGAGTGTAATCAGGATAAATAGTGATGTAATTATCTTGTATTTTAAATTTCCACGGTTGTACATTGTGGCTAGATGCCGCTAATGTAGCCATGCGAATCCACTCACGGCGTTGTTCAAAATAATTCAAGTTTGATCTGCTGACGGGGTACCATGTTTTATCGACTTCGGCTTGATATTTTTCACGACTCGTAGCACCCGACATAGAGCATGAAGTACTTAAAGCCAATGATGCAGCTGATGATATTTTCAAATATTTGCGCCTGTTGATACTGGCATAATAATTTTTCACTAACTTTTTTTGAATTTAAAAAGGCTATATTTTTTTCCTCTCGAAACTTCATATTCACACCTTTGAAACAATACTTTTATTTAATATGGATAATTTTATTACGTGCTACTAAGTGCCCTTTTGTGTCAAGGTCAACTAAAATTAGTTACTGGTCACAACGCCTGTGAACTTAAGATGTAGCGCCGTTTTTTTTGCAGAGAAAGAAATGTTCATCGAGCAACCACTACTTAATGAAGTCGAACTCACCGATAAACTACACATTAGCTATTTTTAACTTAGAAGTGCCACCCAAAGTTCGATAAACCCACGGGTGCCACTTCACTAGGTCTAATGCCGCGCCTGCCAATAGGCCGGCTACGGTGGCTATAACAGATTGCTCAAGGCTCGGCACTGCAAAATAAAATACAGCGCGCAGCCATGGTATTGTGATGAAGAGCGTGACCAACGTTACTGAAACCGCCGCTATTAGCCAGTAAGCGCGATGCTGTGCGCTGAAAAAGTTTACAAAAGAAATTTTTCGGCTCGCAATAATGCGAATCATCATTAAATTACCTGCGGTCAACGTCAGGAATGTCAGGGTTCTGGCTAAGTCTGTGCTCTGTCCGCTCAACAATGCCCAACGATAAACGAGTATGCATGTGAGTAATAAAACGCCACCCTGTACTAAACCTAAGATTAGTTGCGGCAGCCCAATCAAGCCTTCGTTTATTGGCCGTGGCGGTAGTTGCATGATGTCTTTTTCTTCAGGCTCATTCTCAAAAGCGAATGCACACATGGGGTTGATGATCATTTCAATAATCACTACATGCACCGGCATCAGCATGATCGGCCAGCCCATCAATACTGGGATAAGAGCAAGGCCTGCAATGGGCACATGCACTGCCACGATATACAGCATGACCTTTCGTAAGTTGTCGAAAATGCGTCGCCCTAAACGGATGGCTGCGACAATTTTTCCAAAATCTTCTTCCAATAAAACAATCGCGGCAGCTTCGCGGGCAACATCGGTACCGCTTTGTCCCATGGCTATACCAATATGCGCTGCTTTTAAGGCCGGCGCATCATTAACACCGTCACCGGTCATCGCTACGACTTCGCCCGACAATTTTAGTGCTTGCACCAGCCGTAGTTTTTGTTCGGGCATAATTCTGGCGTAAACATCGGTCTGTTCGACAGCGTCTTGCAGCATTTTGTCATCCATCGCCGCCAGTTCTGTTCCCGTTAACACAGACGCATTCAAACCAATACCGGCTTGTACCGCAATTGCTCGCGCAGTGGCCGGGAAATCCCCAGTCAGCATTTTTACTTTGATACCCGCGCTACGCGCTTCGGCAACGGCTTGTGGAACCGATATGCGTAATGGATCTTCAAAGCCAATCAAGCCCAAAAACTCGAAATCAAAATCATGTTGATTACTAGGCAACGTTGAACCTAAATGACGTCCGGCGGCAACAGCAAGAACTCGCATACCATTGGTCGCAAGCTGAGAAACTTGCTGCATGAGTTCTTCAGTTTGCTCGGGTGAATAGTGGCAAAGATCGGCAATCGCTTCGGGTGCACCTTTGCTGGCAACTTCATAAGCGTCGGTATTCGAGCACCAGACATGTGACATGGCTAATAGCTGCGGTGTTAAACCGTATTCGCGTTGTAGTGGCCATTGCTCGTGCAAATGCTCGGTGTTAATCAGTGTAGCAGTGGCTAATTTTCGAATAGCGAGATCCATTGGATCAAAACTGCGGTCTCTGGTTGCCAGATTTGCATATTCAAGCAGCGGATGAAGGTTCTCTGCTAATTGGGTTTCGGTGCCGGTTAACGGAAGATCGGTTTCATTGACATGCAAGTGGCAAACACGCATTTTATTTTCGGTCAGCGTGCCAGTTTTATCTACGCATAACACCGTAGTGGCCCCGAGTGTTTCGATTACAGCAGTGCGCCGTGCCAACACATTAATTTTTGCCAAGCGCCAGGCTCCAAGTGCAAAAAATATTGTGAGTGCTAATGGAAATTCTTGTGGCAGTAAAGTCATGGAAAGTGTGATGCCTGACAAAATGCCGTGTAACCATTCCCCGCGAACCACGCCATAAAAAATAATCAGAAACACACTGAGAATGACGGCATTGATACCAAATAAACGCACCATCTTTCCCGTATTTATTTGCAGACGCGTAGGCGCTAGTTCAATCGATGATAAAGAAGCGCCGATAGAACCTATACGAGTGTCCTTTCCAGTAGCGATGGCTTTTGCCAAGCCTTTCCCACGTGTCACTAAGCTACCTGAATAGACCAATGATTGATCGTTGGCGCTTGGAGCTGTTATTACTTCAGTAGATATTTCAGACGTTGACGCTTGTTTATTGACCGGTATGCTTTCGCCGGTTAGTAATGACTCATCTACGCTCAACTCATGGCAACTCAGCACAACACCATCAGCAGCAATGCGTTCACCTTCTTCAAGAATGAAAAAATCCCCAGGCACCACTTCGGCACTGACGATTCGCTGAGTTATCCCGGTACGCACCACCAATGCATACGAGGTGCTAAGTGCTTTCAACGCGTCGATGGCATGCTCGCTACGGCGTTCCTGAAAAATTACCATGCCAATGGTAAGCACCGCGAATCCACCGAGTATTAGGCCCTCCGCCAGATCGCCTAATAATAAATATAGGCCTGCTGCGACTAGTAATAATAAAAACATTGGCTCAGCTAGAACACTGCGTACAATTCGTAGCCAACTACGTTGCGGCGGTGCAAGTAATTCATTACGCCCATATTGAATCAAGCGTGCGGCAGCTTCTTCATGGCTCAGGCCCGACTGAGTATTTACATCCTTGCTTGATACATTGCTCATCTCGGTTGCTCTTGATCAATAATAAAGCCGGCGTGTGTAGCACAGAAATTTAATGCGAAAACAAAACCGGAAACTTCTTATTATTTATCAGCTCATGGGTAACGCCGCCCAATATTTGCTCACGAAACCGCGAATGCCCATAGCCGCCAGCAACAATTAGCTGGGCGTCGGTTTGCTCGGCATAATTGAGTATTGCCTGAGCTTTTTGTTTGCCCATTTTTGGCTGCAGCACAACGCGCACATTCAGGCCATGCCGTGCCAAGTGAGTGGCGATGTCAGCACCAGGTTGTTCACCGTGCGCAGTATCATTCACTTGCGGGTCTATAATAAGTACATCAACAGATTCTGACTTATGCAAGAACGGCATAGCGTCATGCAGGGCGCGCGCGGATTCATGCGTCGGCGTCCAGGCGATAAGTATGCGTTTCGCCGGAATTGCTGCTAAGCAAGCAGCAGGAATAAACAAAACCGGGCGTCCAGAGTCCATCAATAATTCAGTGAATACATTTTGAAAGACAGCACTGGAATTATCCGCCTCATTACCACCAATCAAACAAATATCGGCATAGCGCGCATGCAATGCCGATATTTGTGCCGAGCTCATTAGCGGCGCGCTTGCCACCCGCACTTCATTGCTACAGCTGGTATTTTTTAATTTTTCTCGCAGCTTGTCTGCTAATGTATTCGCTGACTTGAGCGAGTCTTCATAGACACCGGCATAAATGGGATAGGCGCTCACACCAAATTCCGACGGAATTGGAATCGGGTATTCAACCGGAATGGTAATCGCTAGGTGAGCGCCTTCTAATTCAGCAAGTTGAACTGCACTGGCAAGTGCTGAATCATCGGCTTCACCGCGTGTCAGGGTGAGCAAGATATCTTTAATCATGACAATTCTCCAAAAGAGATAAAACCGCTAAGCACTACCACAGCGTCATTTTGCTGGTATTAGTTTGCAGCGTATTGATCTGAGTCAATTTTTCCGTCAATGCTTAAGAGTAATTTTCTTCGTGTGCTGCCGTACAGAGCTGGGTGAGGATAGCGCGTAGATTCATTACATCAGCATAATTTTAATTTATGGGGTGTATTGCCTTTGATTCAAATCAAGGCGCTTCCATAACATTGCATGACAATACTAGTCATCACACGGAATGCCGCCATGCTAAAGATTGTGATGTATTTATTACTATCGCTACTAGCACTAGGTGCTTTGCTGATCCTTTTTGGTGCTTATCATTGGCAGCGCGGAACCGATAATTTGCGTGCGCAATTAGTGGCAACACAAACGCCTATCAACACTCAGTTTTATGACAAACACGAGCTAGAAAATTTACCGGTTCCAGTACAGCGCTATTTCAAAGCCGTACTAAAAAATCATGCGCCAATAATTAAAGCGGCCTATTTCCATCAGACCGGCACTTTTAATATGGGTGAAACCACGCCGCAATGGCATCGGTTTGAAGCGGATCAAAAAGTATTTATGCACGCGCCAGGCTTTGATTGGGATGCCAGCATTAGTCTTTTCCCGGGTTTCAATATTTACGTGCATGACGCTTATGTGGCGGGCGAAGGATTTTTGCAGGTAAAACTATTGGGCCTATTTTCGGTAGCCAATATTCGCGGTACTCCGGAAGCGGCACAAGGCGAATTAATGCGCTATCTAAGTGAGGGCATTTGGTATCCCACGGCATTATTGCCTAGCCAAGGCGTACTGTGGCAGGCCATTGATGACACTAGCGCACGCGCGACATTGACGGATGGCAATACCACTGTGTCCCTGGACTTTCATTTCAATACCGATGGTTTAATTGATGCCATGCATGCCGATTCACGTACGCGTGGCGCAGGCGCAAAAATAACGAATGCTCCATGGGATATCCGGGTTTGGAATTATCAAAGCTATCAAGGTATGCGAGTGCCGACCGAAGGTGAAGTTGCCTGGGCATTACCCGACGGCGCTTATCCCTATTGGCGCGGCCACGTTGATAGCGCCAGCTATGAATTTGCTACCCCGTAATATATTTGATTCAAATCAAGACGGCGAGTGGAATCAACGCGCAAGATAAATCAGAAAAATTCAAAGGTGAGCCCCATGCCCATGCACTTTATCGACACCCAGGATTTTGATAAATCCACCCTGCTCGATTTGCTGGACCTGATTCAATTATTGAAACAAGCAGACCGACAGGGTGCCTGCCCAAAATTATTGGATAGCGCATCGCTCGGTATGATTTTTGAAGAGCCTTCAACGCGAACTCGTGTGTCATTTGAAGTGGCCATGACCAAACTTGGCGGCCATGCCCTGTATTTGAAACCGGGTGAAATTCATTTAGGTGTGCGGGAGTCATTATCCGACACCGCCAATGTGCTGGAGCGTATGGTCGATGTGATTGAAGCACGTACGCTTAAGCATCAAACCGTGCTTGATTTAGCCGCGTGTTCCGATGTGCCGGTGATCAATGGCTTAACCGATTACAACCATCCAACACAAGCCTTGTGCGACATATTTACCATGCGGGAATTTAGTGGCCGTGGTCGCGAACTTGAAGGTCTGAACGTGGTATTTGTTGGCGATGCTACCAATGTACTTAATTCCTTGGCATTAATTTGTACGCAATTTGGTATGAATTTTACCCATTGTGCGCCGCAGGCTTATCAAGCCACGCCAGCATTGCAGGCATTGGTAAAAGCTAATTGCCAAGTATCGGGTGGAAGTTTCACATTAAGCGACGACCCGATCAGCGCAGTGGCACAAGCGGATTTTGTCTATACCGATTTATGGTGGTGGGTCGGACAGGAGAGTGAAATTCCCGAACGCACCAAGGCCTTTATGCCGCGCTATCAAATCAATAGCGAACTACTGAATCACGCGCCGCCGCATTGTCGCTTGATGCATTGCTTACCGGCTTCGCGTGGCGTTGAGGCCACAGATGAAGCATTGGATTCCGATCGCTCAATTATTTTTGATCAAGCCGAAAACCGTTTGCATACCGAAAAAGCTTTACTGGTGTGGTTTACCTATCCGCGTTTACGACGTGCCAGTGCTGAGGTGTTGGCATTAAATAAAGCACTTGCAGAAATATTCTTGAATGAACGGCTACCTAGATGAAGGATTCACTATGAATGCGACCAGCATAAGCCCAGTAGCAAAACCGCGAGTATTCAAGCGTGTTTTAAAGCGCATCGATATGCTGCTGTTTACAGTCTGCGCCATTTTGATCATTGATCAATTGGCGGCATCGGCTTCCATTGGTGTCTCGTCCATTTTTTGGTGGGTGTTTACGCTGATTCTGTTTTTTATCCCCTATGGCATGATCACGGCCGAACTCGCCTCGAAATATCCTGAGCAAGGCGGCATTTATGCCTGGGTAAAACGTGCTTATGGGCCACGCTGGGGCGCACGTACTTCATGGCTGTATTGGGTGAATGTGGCGCTATGGATGCCGTCGGTGTATTTATTGTTTTCCGGCATGCTCGCGCAAATTCTTAATGTTGAACTGGGCCTGTGGTCGCAAATTGGTTTAGCCATTGTGTTCACCTGGATAACGGTGTGGGTGAATATCGCTTCACTGGAAATCGGTAAATGGGTACCGAATTTTGGCGCCGTATTAAAAGCGATTATTATGCTGGCCATTGGTATTGGTGGCCTGTGGTACGCCAGTCAACATGGCGTGGCGAATGATTTTTCATTCAAAAACATGCTGCCTAAACTAAGCGATGGCCTGGGTTTTTTGCCAGTGATTGTTTATAGCTTTCTGGGCTTTGAATTGATCTCGGGCGCCAGTGAAGAAATGCAGAACCCCGAACAAGATGTCATCAAATCCACAGTGATCGCCGGCATTTTAATTACTCTGTTTTATATGCTGGGAACTATTGGTATTTTGATTGCACTTCCGATTGAACAAATCAGCTTGATCGAAGGCTTGATTGATACCCTGCGTAAAATTTTTGGCGCCAGTACTGTTGCAAATGTAACTGTTTTTGCGCTCGGCGTTGCAGCGCTTTATACGCTTTACGCCAATATGGTGACCTGGTCGATGGGAGCGAACCGCTCGATTGCCGAGGCATCGTATCGTAAAGATTTACCTGCGATATTTGGCCAAATGCATCCGGTTAACCAAACGCCACGGAGCGCAGCAATTATCACAGGGCTTGTATCGACGGTCGTTGTTATTGTTTATGGATTACTGGCAGCAGATGCCGAAGATTTATTTTGGACATTATTTAAATTCTCGACCATTATTTTTCTACTGCCCTATTTACTCATGTTCCCGGCTTTCATTCGCTTGCGCCGCCATGAACATCAAGCAGAAAAAGCTTATGTGGTACCGGGTGGATTAGCTGTCGCGACGATATTAGCCATTGTTTGTCAGTTGTTTATTGTGCAGGCCATCGTGCTGTTTGTCTGGGTTCCCGGCAAGCCATTTTTGACCTATGAAACTTTAGCCATCGCCATTGGCACCTTGCTGGTGTTAATTGTTGGCGAAATATTGATTCATCTTGCTCAAACCAAAAGCTCAGCTTCATTGCGAGGATCTGCATTATGAGCCAAACATTAAACACCTTACCGCGTGCCGATGGTTTTCGGATGCCGGCCGAATGGGAGCCGCATATTGGCTGTTGGATGCTATGGCCCGAACGTCACGATAATTGGCGCATGGGCGCCTATCCTGCCCAACATGCTTATGCTGAAGTTGCGAATGCTATTGGCAAATTTGAGTCTGTCAGCATGGGCGTTTCGGCGAATGCATACGAGGCGGCACGAGAAATTCTCGACCCGCAAATTCGCCTGATCGAAATGTCATCGAACGACGCCTGGATTCGCGACTGTGGTCCGACTTTTCTAGTACACGAATCAGGCGAAATACGCGGCGTGGATTGGCAATTTAATGCTTGGGGCGGTCTGGTCGATGGCCTGTATTTTCCATGGGATAAAGATGATTTAGTCGGCGAAAAAGTCTTGGAGATTGAACGCGATGCCCGTTATGCGCCAGAATTTATTCTGGAAGGCGGCTCAATTGATGTGGACGGCGAAGGTACGCTCATCACTACCGAACAATGCTTGCTCGGTCCTGATCGCAATCCTGATTTATCCCGCGAGGATATTGAAAAGCACTTGCAAGACTATTTATCTATCGAAAAAATTATTTGGCTCGGACAAGGTGTTTACTTGGATGAAACCAAAGGCCATATCGACAATATGTGTCGCTTCGTAGCGCCTGGACATTTAGTGTTGACCTGGACTGATGATGTGAACGACCCACAGTATGCTATTTCGCACGATGCATTACGTCGCTTGGAAAACGCGACCGATGCGAAAGGCCGGAAACTTATCGTACACAAATTGCATCAGCCCACTCCTATTCTAATTACTGCCGAAGAAGCGGCAGGCGTCGATAAAGTCCGCGGCACCTTGCCACGCAAAGCGGGCGATCGTTTGGCGGCTTCGTATGTTAATTTTTATATCGCCAATGACGCCGTTATCGTTCCACGCTTCAACGATGCACAAGATGCAGCCGCCTTCAAAAAACTGGCGGAGATTTTTCCCAATCTAAAAATAATGGATATTGCAGCAAGGGAAATTTTATTAGGTGGCGGTAACATCCACTGCATTACCCAGCAAGAGCCGCTCGGCCGCCGCTCTTGGCAAACCAATGGCGCAAGTATTGCGGCGGATACGACCGGGCAGAATGTTTCATGTTAGTCGTCGCTGCCTTGGGCGGAAATGCACTGCTTCGTCGCGGCGAAAAAATGGATGCCAGTGTGATGGAAGAAAACGTTAAGCGCGCAGCTATAGCCTTGGCACCCATAGCGCGCCAACATCAACTCGTCATTACCCACGGCAATGGCCCACAGGTCGGCTTGTTAGCACTGCAGTCTGCTGCCTACACCCAAGTACCCAGTTATCCGCTCGACGTGCTCGGTGCTGAAACCGAAGGCATGATTGGCTATTTAATTGCTCGGGAAATGCACAATCAAGTTCCGGGTAAACAAGTAGTCACTTTATTAACCCAAACCGTCGTGCGCAGTTCAGGCCCGGCATATGACGCGCCCAGTAAATTTATTGGCCCGATTTATTCACAAGATGAAGCTGAAACAATTCAGGCTGAAAAAGCCTGGCAATTCAAACGCGATGGCGATGCCTATCGCCGCGTGGTGCCCTCACCCGAGCCGTGTCGTATTATTGAATTGCCGATAATAAAACAATTGGTGCATGAGAATGTCATCGTGGTCTGCGCCGGTGGTGGTGGCATTCCGGTCACCTTGGATCACGATGGAAAACTTATTGGTATTGAAGCCGTGGTCGATAAAGACTTAGCCTCGGCTTGGTTAGCAATCGAGCTACAGGCCGATATTTTATTATTGCTCACCGATGTTGATGGCGTCTATCTGGACTGGGGCAAACCCGATCAACAACGTATTGAAAAAACCACCGCAGCAGAAATTCAACAACTGCAATTCCCCGCCGGCTCGATGGGACCAAAAATTGAAGCAGCCTGTCGGTTTGTTTCATGCGAAGGCAAGATGGCAGTGATTGGTGCACTGGAAGACGCTAGTAAAATTATGAATGGACAAACTGGCACCTGTATTCGACATGGCTAATAAAAACACCCCTGTAAAATTGCAAAATAACTGTAAGGGTGGATGATGAATACTCTAGTCGTTTTTCACTCCCGCAGCGGCCACACTCGTCAATTGGCAGATGCCATCGCCAAACAAATGAATGCCGAACTTAGCGAAATTTTTGAATGGGTAAATCGAAAGGGGCTACTGGCTTACCTGCGCCTTGGCAGAGACGCCTGGCTGGGTCGAAAATCAGAAATACTTCCATCGGAAAAAAATGTTGCCGATTTCGATCTTGTCATTATTGGAACGCCCGTTTGGTCAGGCGCGCTGTCCAGTCCGGTGCGTACTTATCTGGAAGACAATGTTTCCCGATTCAATAATGTGGCATTTTTTTGTACCATGGGTGGATCCAGAAGCGAACGCACGTTTCGTCAGATGCAAGCTATCTGTCGCAAAGCGCCACTGGCGACACTCGCCATTACCGAGCGTCAACTAGTCAATAAGTCCCATATGGAAGCTATGTCAGGTTTTGTGGCACAGCTTGATTTGCAAATGCCAAGGCGGGGTCCCTGATGCTAAATTGTCAGCAAGAAAGTTGAACAAGGACCGCGCATGTTCATTGAGATACTAATCGCTGCACAAGATCTGGGGCGCTTGCATGAAATTGCATCAGTGCTAATACGCTATGGCTTCAGTGATGTCGTACAGCGACTCGGCATGGCGAATGCATTGGAACGCACTGGTCATATTTTGCATTTACAAAAAATGGAAGAACTGGCGCATTTATCTGCGCCCATTCGTATGCGTCGTGCATTAGAGGAACTGGGGCCGACTTTTGTAAAGCTCGGCCAGCTATTAGCTACGCGAGTCGATTTATTTGGGCCCGAATGGATTGCTGAATTCGAGAAGCTACAAGACCAGGCACCACGTGTTCCAAACGAACAGATACGTTCGCAATTGATCGAAGATTTTTCGGAAACACCCGAAGTTATATTCAGGGAATTCCATTCCGAACCACTCGCGGCAGGTTCCATTGCACAGGTGCATCGCGCATGTTTGCATGACGGTACACAAGTCGTTGTCAAAGTTTGTCGCCCCGGCATTCGCACTATCATCGATGCCGATATGCGCCTGCTGCAAAGATTCGCAAAAATGCTGGAAAACGAAGCAAGCGAATGGCGCCGGTTTCACCCGCTCGATGTTGTAAGACGTTTCAGAGCTTCCCTGTACCGCGAGCTGGATCTCGCCACCGAATGCCATAATGCAGAACGCATTTCACAGGCATTTATTGAACATCCGGAAATAATCGTGCCCAAAGTGTATTGGCAATTCACCAGCGAACGGGTGAACGTACAAGATTTTATTTCTGGCATCCCTGCGCATGATCTAGCCGCCATTGATGCTGCCGGGCTTGACCGTGTGAAGCTGGCAAAAATTGGTGCCCATGCGGCATTAAAAATGATGTTACAGGATGGTTTTTTTCATGCCGATCCGCATGCTGGCAATGTGTTTTATTTACCAGACAATCGGGTTGCCCTAATTGACTACGGCATGGTCGGCCATTTGTCCGACAAGCGGCGCAATGAGGTGGTTGACCTTCTGCAGGCGATGGTACAACGTGATTCCGAACTAGTGATTGATGTGCTTTTGGAATGGACGGACGATGCAGTTGTTGATAATGACAAATTGAAACTGGCTGTTGACGAATTTCTTGATCAGTACCATGGCGTTCCGCTCAAACAATTAAACCTGAGCAATATGTTGAACGATGTCACAGTGATTTTACGTGACCATCAATTGGCCTTGCCGCCCGACTTGGCTATGTTGATCAAAGTGTTCGTAATCCTGGAAAGCATGGGCAGAAAGCTGGACCCCGACTTCGATATGGCCAGCGAAGCGGCCCCGTTTCTGAGTAGCGCACTGCGCGCTCGCTACAGCCCAAGTGCGATGACAAAACGCGGACAACGCGCTTTGCGAATTTCATGGGATATGCTTTCGGCATTACCGGAAAGTTTACGAGAAATTTTACGACATGCACGTACCGGCAATCTCAAAGTCAGCATTGATCTGGAACGCTTGAAACATTTGGGCAATCAACTGGATCATTCGGCCAATCGACTCACGATAGGCGTCGTGATTGCCGCATTGATTATCGGTTCATCGATCGTCATGACTGTAAAAGGCGGGCCCACCCTATTGGGGCTGCCGGCATTTGGTTTGCTCGGTTTTCTGGGCGCTGTTTTTGGCAGCCTGTGGTTGCTTTATTCCATCTGGCGAAGCGGCGGCGGAAAATAAACGTAGGGTGCAACCATCAACCGGTGGCACACCGTTGATGATTCCACCACAGATTGCGATGGTGCTTGGCAAATAACGCATGAAGGGTGTTTTGGTGGATACCGCAAAGTGCGCGGGATCCACCCTACGTTATTATTTTTCAATGTGGCTTATGGTCTTCGATGTGATCAACAGCTTTAGAATTTCTGCCTGTATTTTTTCGTCGTGCCCGACCCAAACATGGCCTCCTTCATTGAAGCCAATAAATTTTGCGCCTGCAATTTGGCTGGCGGTATATTCCGCGCTGGAATAAGTGCCGTAACGATCATCACGTGTGCTTATGATTAATGTGGGCGCGTGAATTGACTCCAGCGACATACGTTGCATGTTTTTACCCACTGCTGTATCGCTGAGTAAACCCTGCGCACGAGCGGATACCGGTAAAATATTATCAAGTATCGCGCTTATTCGAGCGCGTTCTTGCGGACTGGCAGATGCAACCCGTTCGGGCGGTGTGGCCAGCACATATTTGATGACCTGGTCACGTGCTACATGAAGTCCAACCCAGAAAATGAAATCCGATCCCAGCAGTCGCATCATCATTTTCTCGGTTGATGGCGACATCACTTCAGCCGAATCCGCTTGCGTACTTGGTTTATAGGTTAGTGGCACCAGCAATACCAATGCGCTCACTCGATCAGGGTGGCGGATAGCCATTTGCATTGCCGACGGTGCACCGGCCGAGCCACCTAAAATGACTGCTTGGCGAATATTCAAGGCATCGAGTAAACATACATGTGCGTCGGCCTGTGCTTGTGGAGAAGCATCAATCGGCATTGGGGTTCTTAAGTAGCCAAAGCGTGACATGGCAATAACTCGAACGTCTTTTGTTGCCAACTTGCCCGCAAAAGCCATGCCCTGATCATGTCCACCGCCACTGCCGTGCACCATTAAAAGCGGAATACCTTCGCCTGCTTCCTGGTATTCGATTGGACCACAGCGTGTGGCAATCAATACGCTGCCATTAGTGGCGTGGGCACGGGCTAATTTCATGTCGCGATTAAAGTGCCACCCAATTGAAATGGCGCCGATCAAAACAATCAGTGCCATGAAGAACAATAGGCGCTTGGTAATCTTAAAAATATTATGTCTGGATGCAGAAAGCTCTATTTTTGAACGGCCATCATAACCATTGGGGGCTTGCTTGCTTATTTTCCTGGTCGTCATTTTTTATAACTCAATGATGTGTTGATCTAAAGCTCTGCGAGCCTATAAAAATCAATTTCAGTTTCTGTTTATTAATCATATCCAAAAATTAATATCAGTCCGCCAGCGCACAAACCTCGCATGCACACCTACATTTTACGAAGAATAGTTGCCAGCTCGGGAGAGAAAATAACGTGGCTTTTTCACATGCCAACTTCAACACTACTTTTTCTTTTTAAAATATAGGTAGCACAATATTGTGCTGGCAATAGCACCTAGCATGGCGGCTGCCGAATCTTTTTGTGCATCCCAAATGTCGCCCTGGGTACCTAAGTAGGCTTGCCCTAATGGCCCACCAAAAATCTCGGCGGCTTGCCACTCAATCATTTCAAACAATTCGGAATGCGACATAATAAATGTTATGGGGACCAGATATCGCCAAAATCCAAGCAAGCTGGCACGCGCTTGAAAAATTTCTGCGCAAGCGGGCAATATTAAAAACCCGTACAAGAAATGTACTGCACGATCAAAATGATTACGCTCAAAACCCAAGGCAGCATTAATGTCCAAGCCTGTTATGCGATGGAACCAAGTACCATAGGGGACTTCAGCATAAGTGTAGTGCGCACCAATTTCATGCAAGCATAAAAAAATGAAGATCAAGCTATAACTAAAATTGGAAAACCGCAGATGCCGATAACTCCAAATTAGTAACGGCACCACGATAAAAACCAGTAAATTTTCGAGCAGCCAATCTTGCCGGTACCAAGGAGCAATAGCCAAGGCTATCCACCAAATGAAAAATAACGTCAGCAGTAATAAGGGGTAAGTCGGGGAGCCCTGTCGGCCACGATTCTTTTTCTCGATTGGACGCGGTTGACTTGTGCCGACTACATCGTCGATCAAAGATGCTGCTACCTGTAAAATATTAGCCATGGTGACCTCATTATGTATCGAGGTATAACATGCAATGCATCGCTAAGTTAGCTATATTTGCGTTTACGCATTCACGCCGAACAATGCCCCTACGCCTGCTGTCAGCGCCATTGCCAGCGCACCCCAGAAAGTTACCCGCGTTGCCGATGTCATTACCGATGCACCACCTGCTTGCGCAGCTAATGAGCCAAGAACGGCAAGAAATAAAAGTGAGCTTGCCGCAACCGTCCACATCAATATTGCTTTTGGTACCAGCAGCACGACTAATAATGGCAACAAAGCACCTACTGCAAATGTGACCGCTGATGCGAGCGCGGCTTGCAGTGGTTTGGCACTTAATAATTCAGAAATACCTAGTTCATCACGGGCGTGCGCACCGAGTGCATCGTGAGACATTAATTGTGTTGCTACTTGTGTGGCCAAATTTTTATCGAGGCCACGGCCCACATAAATCATTGTCAATTCTTCGTGCTCATGGTCGGGGTCTGCCGCCAGTTCTTTTCGCTCTTTTTCGATATCGGCGTTTTCGGTGTCCGATTGCGAGCTGACTGAAACGTATTCACCCGCTGCCATCGACATCGAACCCGCCATTAAACCGGCAAAGCCTGCGACCAAAATACTTTTTGGACTAGCCCCGGCGGCGGCAACGCCCAAAACCAAACTCGCTGTCGAAACGATGCCGTCATTGGCACCAAGTACTGCCGCCCGAAGCCAGCCGATGCGGTGGGTTCTATGTCTTTCGATATGCCTGATCATGATTTTGCTTCTACGGTTTGATGGCAGTATTGTAAGCCCAATAATGTCAGTGAATCACGAAGAGAAAAGCCCGATGCCCGGATGTATCATCAGCCCTTCTTGCGGGTGCTGAAATTGAATGGCGCATACAGTGGGCAAAACGCGATGCTTGAGGTCAAAATAAATACGGCCGCAAACACCATTAATGCAATACCTAATATTCCGGTCACGGTGCCACTGAAATAGAGGTAGAGCAATAACACTGCGGCGGCAGTGCGGATAACTCGGTCGGTATTCGACATATTCTTGATCATGATAATGGCTCCATTGTTGAATAAAGATATCGCCTGATGGAGATATCTTTATTCAATATGCGCCATTGCTAGCAAGAGGTTTTGATTTGGGTCAAAAAAGCTCCATCGCCGAGAAACCCTATTTTGCCGTCAGCGCTTTCTTCACGGCGGAAAGTGTGTTCAGAACTCTTGCTAAACCAAGCAATACGCTCTTTCCCGATCTTCTCGTAGGAGCACTCACGAGTGCGATGACAGATTGCGGCAATCTCTGATCTTTTCTAGCGTCCCAAGGGCACAACCAAAACTATCGCAGATTTATCGCGCTCGTGAGCGCTCCTTGTATCTACGGTAAGCAAAAATATCGCAGGTCTAATATAAAATTCGTGGAGATGCCTTATGCCCTTGGCGCACGATGCATTTATTTCATTTCACAACGGATGCCAGCGTTTTTTTGACCGCTGCCAAGAAAACAGGATCGGGCTTGGCCCCCAAAGTTTCAGTACGAGCCATCACCCGGCCCTCGGCGTCAAGCAAAGTTAAGGCACTGGTGTGATTAAACTCACCGTCCGAAAGCACGCGATAACGCACGCCCAACAAGGCTGCCAGTGTGCGAACACTTTTTTCATCGGTACGCGCCAAGGTCCAGCGCGAGGTATCCAATTTGCGTTTTTTGACGATGAACATCAGGGCTTCGGGCGTATCGCGTGCCGGGTCGATGCTCACCAAAAGAATGGAAAGGTTTTTCCGTTCCGCAGGTGTTAAAGCATTATCAATACCTTTGCCGCTATCAATAATCAAGGGGCAAATATACCGGCACGACGTGTAAAACATGGCGACCAGCTGCGGTTTTCCGCGGCGCTCGCTTAATTTGAAGTTATGGCCATCTTGATTGGTAAACGTGTTTTCTATTTGCAACACGGAATCGCCGGGCAATGGAACCGCTATTGGCTTTTGTGTTGCGGCATTGCCAATCAAGGTAAATGAAAAGAGCAAGACGAACAGAATTTTTTTCATGATGGTCTCTGGGTGTGCTTATGGCAGGGATTTCGCACAACGAAAACCAAGATTCGATGTGCTATTGACCGCTTCGAGCGAGGACAGCATCGCCACTCGCATCATCACGGCATAGTTTTCTTTGTCTTCCATCGACAAGGCACTGGCACCGCAGAATTTTGCTTTATCCGGGTCCGATTGATTGCGATTATCGGCCGACACCAGCATTGCAGAATAATCTTCGGTCCATTCCCAAATTAGTCCGTTCAAATCCTGGATGCCGTAAATATTGGCCACGCTTTTTCCAACATCGGCCATCGGTGTGCTCGCAGGTTTTGCATACCAACCTAGAATACTTTCACGCCAGGCTGGATCACTACGTGCATCGCGACGTGTGGCATCGGCAGCCGCGGTGTATTCCCATTCATTCCAGGTCGGCAGTCGCGCGCCTTGTGCTTCACAATAAGCCGATGCAGCAAACCAGCTGACCTGTGTCACCGGTTGTTGCGGTTTCACCTTCGTACCGAGAATCAATGGCGCTTGCCAATGTGAAAGATAATGTTTTTGTTCTGCAAAAACACTTGGCGTTTTATCTCTTTGCCATTGCGGATGCTTGCGTACAAATTCCAGAAATTGCGAATTAGTCACGGGTTTCTGCATCAAATCAAAAGCGGGGATTGTCTGCTTGCCCTTGTTGTCCTCATACTTCAGTACCGAGCGCAATTCACCGGCCGGCACTCGCACATAAGCACCGCCAGCAAGGCTGGCGGTGCTTATTAAACAACTTAGTAAAATCAATTTACGCATGATGGATTAATGTGCTGCACCCTGTGGTCGCGGCGTTTCCTTGCGGACCTTTGCTACGTCGGCCGCCGTTACCGTGCCACCTTTATTGCCCCAGCTATTGAGAACGAAGGTTACGATGTTGGCAATTTCATCATCATTGAGTTGACTCATCGGCGGCATGACGGAATTGAAAACATTGCCATTCACGGTCACCGGTCCATTCAAGCCATTAAGCACAATATGGATAGCGCGAGTTTTATCGGCATTGAGGAAATCCGATTTCGCCAAGGGTGGGAAAACATTCGGAATACCGGCACCAGAACTTTGATGACAAACCGAGCAGGTGCCATTGAATAGCGCTTCACCGGCCTTGATCTGCTGTGCCAATGTCAGTACACCACCAGCCGAGGCTGTGGCAGCTTCAGAAACCGGTGCCGAGCTGACGGCTTTATCGCCGAGATAAACGCTATCGACTTCCTTGCCGGAATAAATTTCTTTATTTTCTGCACCTTCGGTTTTCACCATGCCGAGTGCGCCTTTATTGAATGCGCGGAAAATTGAATGATCAACGATTACACCGGTACCGGGAACTTCAGCTTTGTATTCCACCATGGCCGAACCACCTGCCGGTATCAAAGTTGTTTGCACATTTTCCTGATAATGGGTGCCGCCCTCGGTATATACCTTGTCGAAAATTTCGCCGATGATATGGAAACTCGACACCAAGTTCGGACCGCCGTTACCCACATACATACGAACAGTTTCACCAACATTGAGTTTCAATGCCTTGTCGCCTAGTAATGATCCTTCCGAACCATTAAATAAAACATAGGTCGGGTTTTCATCAATCGCTTTTTGCATATCAAATGCTTGCGAACCTTTCTCGCGATATTTACCGACCGTGTAGAAGTCGCCCTGCATCACGTAGTACTCGCGATCCACTTTCGGCAAGCCTTGTGGTGGTTCGACCAGAATCAAACCATACATGCCATTGGCGACGTGCATACCCACGGGCGCAGTTGCACAGTGGTACACAAACAAACCGGCATTGAGTGCCTTGAAAGTAAATTGCGATGCATGACCTGGTGCAGTAAAACTCGATGCAGCGCCGCCACCGGGCCCGGTAACAGCATGCAGGTCAATGTTATGTGGCATTTTATTGTCTGGGTGATTCTTTAGATGAAACTCCACCGTGTCACCTTGGCGCACGCGAATGAAACTACCCGGTACCGTGCCGCCGAAGGTCCAGAAGGTATATTTCACGCCTTCGGAAATTTCTTTTTCGACTTCTTTGACTTCTAACTCGACAATCACTTTTGCCGGAGCCGTTCGACCGGTAGCGGGCGGCACCATTGGCGGACTGGTTAATATGGCATTGACAGGTGCGCCCTGCGGCGGACCAAAATCACCCGCTGCCGAACCACCAGTGTCTGTTTTTGCCGGTGCGGTATCGGCGACAGCGTCTTGTTTGCCTGATTTGCAGCCCGGTAGGCTTAAAAGAGCTGCAGCGATGATAATTGGAAGTAGTGATCGTTTCATAGGGCCCCCAATGGAAAATTCCATGGAGCCAGAGTGCGCCTTTGTGAGGCCACTCGATTTGACTTGAGTCAATTGAACCGCATTTTATCAGACAAATTTTAGCAATAGGCCGTAGGGCGCAATACGCTTCATCATTGCGCCGAAACCCGCGGCGTGATGCGCCACCGTATGGCGCAATACGCTTCATCATTGCGCCGAAACCCGCTGAAAAGAAAAAATAATCAACACCTGGTGGAGCGTATCGAAAGGAATTTATCCGGCCAAAGGGCATGCGATCCGATTAACCTCATGGCAGGTGAGAACGCCGAGTTTGCGTGAAGTTTGTTCGGCGCAATGGTAGAGCGTATTGCGCCCTACGGTGCTTGAGTCAATTGAACCGCATTTTGTCAGGCAAATTTTAATAATAGGCCCAGCGGGTGATGCGCAAGCGCCACACTGATCATGAAGCCAAATACCGATACGGCGGCGATAAAAAATAAAGCACGAGTTTTTTTGCTGCGGCCACGTTTTAACGCAAAACTACCGAGCACGATATACACCAACAACAAGATGATTTTTTCAAGTAACCAACCATTAGCGAACATGGCCGATGGCAGCATGGTGGCCAGCATCAGAGCCGCCGTTAGCAATACGGTGTCAATGCTGTAACTCAGATAACGCACAGGCGGTGCCATTGCGATTTTCATATTGTTTAGCAGCATTAAGCCGCGCACAAAAAACAGACTGCCACTGCATAGCACGGCAATGATATGGGTCCACTTAATCTGCAAATAAAATTCCATCATGACTAACCCGCCTGCCCGTCAAGGCGCGGCGTTAAATAAATCCAGCTCGAACGTAACACCCAAGGGATAAATGCAAATATCCAGAGAATGCCTGCGGCAGATTGCCATACCAGTGAATCCGGCATGACTTCGCCCACGATTCGTACCACAGCGGTTATTTGAATCACGATAAACGCGAACGCCGCGACCCGACCCAATTCCAGCGGCCGACCCGAATGGCCCTGGGTAACACGCGTCACCATGGCGACCAACAAGCTGCCGAAAAAGCCCACGAATAAGGCATGTGCTGGCGCGCGCGCCAAAATAAATTCGTCGGTGCTAAAAAACCAGAGGCTTTGGATTGAATACAAAAGCATCGCGATCGGCAACCAGCTAAAACCGAGCATCAAAACTTTCAGCAATGCCGGCATTTTTTTATTTCGCGGCCACCACTGCCAAAGCAGGTAAGAAGTCAGTATCACAAGAGCAATATCGGGTATCCAAAGCCAGGCATAACCATGCATTAATTCCAATGCCAAATGCAGCAATACCAGGCACCAGAACATCGCCAAAGCCCAAAGTGGTCGAAACATTTTGTAGCCAGGAATTACCGCACTGGCAAAGAACGACAGCATGCGATGACACACCGTGAAATACATCGGCAGCAACAAACCGAAACTGCCGAACTTGATGGCAGCAAACATCAGCCGCGCATTTCCAGTATAGGCATAAGCGAGCACCAGTAATAAACCCGTCAAACCAAGAAATAAGGCACCCGCACAACTGATGGCATGCCAGGTCGTTTGTTTTTCTTTCCATAATAGTGTGAGCAGAAAAACCAAACCTGCAATCCAGCCTGCTGTCGTTTGCAACAAACCCAGATGCAGTAAATGCGGAAAACCAAACAAGCCAATGAGTGTTAGCAATTGTCCACCGAATAATCCCAAACCAACCGGCACATAATGCCAGCGACTTAATGGCGGCAAATTCATCCAGCGCGGAAATACCGTCAATAAAAAACCGAAGATAAAAGGTGTCAGCACCTGATATTGCATAATGACGGCGTGCATCCAGCCTGCCGGAATAGCCGGCTGTGGCATGGCAAACCACTGCCAGCGCATATTGACTAGATAGAACGTCCACCACAGCATCGCCATCAACACATTGCTGGCGCCGACAAAAAACATGAGGCGATGCGGTGCAGCGGCTAGTAGGCGGATATCGGGTAGTGAAATATTGTCTGTAGCGATTGCCATGGCTCTCTCCAAGGCTTCAGTATGCGAGTTGCTGACTTGCCGTGCCTTGACTCAAATCAAGCAGCATCGGCGATGCGTTCGGCGCAATGGTAGAGCGTATTGCGCCCTACGATAATCACACAAAATTTATTGTGTCTAAAAAACACCGAAGGCCGCAGGGCGCAATACGCTCCACCATTGCGCCAAACCCCTACGCCAAATAGAGAAAAAATCGCATTACAAAAATCTTTGTCTTATTTCAAAATAATAATCATGGACTATCGAAGAATCTGGGCACCCGGAGCAACCTACTTCTTTACGGTGAACTTACTGCAAAGAAAAAATAATCAACTCCTGGTGGAACGCATCGATGCGCTAAAAGAAGCCGTTCACGCAACACGCCAACGCTTCCCCTTTTCATTCGACGCCTGGGTTGTACTGCCCGAACACATGCACGTTATCTGGACTTTACCTAAAGGCGATGCCGATAACGCAACCCGATGGCGATTAATCAAGGCCGGGTTCTCCAAGCGAATTGAATCCGTTGAACATCGATCCGAGGTAAGACTTCGCCGAGGCGAACGCGGAATTTGGCAACGGCGTTTTTGGGATCATCTCATTCGTGACGAACATGATTTAGCCCGACACATCGACTATGTCCACATCAATCCGATGAAACATGGTCATGTGCAAAGAGTCTCCGACTGGCCACATTCCAGCTTTCATCGTTTCGTCGAAAAAGGAATTTACCCAGCCAACTGGGCAGGCGACCCGTAGGGCGCAATACGCCCACCATTGCGCCAAAACCTGCGACACCGCACAAACCCGTAGGGCGCAATACGCCCCACCATTGCGCCAATACCTGCGACACCGCACAACCCGTAGGGCGCAATACGCCCCACCATTGCGCCAAAACCTGCGACACCGCACAAACCCGTACGACCCAACTTTCCAAAATCTATCTTGCATCCCAAGCAATGAGCATCATCGCGGATGAAAACGGTGATTTTTTATAAATATTACTCGGTGCAATATTTATCGACGCCGTACTTGTTCGGCGCAATGGTGGAGCGTATTGCGCCCTACGCAGCTTCGCCAAGCTCGCTTCCATGTGTGAACTATTTACGTTGCGAAACCAGCATGCATACAGCACCCTCGGGCAAAAGCGTCCAAAACGCTGACCGCCGCCACTGAATAGGGGAACCATTGCATGCTTGAACAAGTGCCCGTTTTTACCAGCCACGCCGAATACAGTGTTCATGCAGCGAATGCACCCGACAAGGCGGCCAGGCACAAAGCCCTTATTGTCACCTTGGTCCATAGTGAAAATCTGGTGCGGCAATTGATTGCGCAAATGAAGGGCAATCCCATTCCGCCTTTGCCCACCGAGGGCGGGCATCTTGAATACGGGCTGTTGCTGTATTGGCTGGATAATCCGCCGGCATTACCACCCGACATGGTCGAGGTGCTTGCCGTCTGGGACACGATTGCTCTCATCGCGGCTTTCTATGATGCCGAGACGCAAATTTCGACGGCGGATTACAACGAGTTGCTGGCCAAGGGCACCAGCGAAGGCCTTGCCGGAGCCGACGGTACTTTGTATGGCACAGGCAAATACGAAAGCTTCGATGCGCACTGGATTCTGGTGCCGGTGTATTTCTACGCCAATATTGAACTGCCGCATCTGATTCACCCATTTGCTACCAACCCGCAAACCATTACCGTGCCCAGCAGCCAAACCTCCATCAGCATCGCCATTATCGGCGACTGGGGCACCGGTGTTTACGGTTCCGATTTTGGTGGTCAGGGCCCTGCCGTTGCCGTGATCAATGCCGTGAAAAAACTCGCACCCGATTACATGGTGCATCTGGGCGATGTTTACTATGTCGGTTCGGATGATCGCATTCCGGAACAAGAAGAGCAGACCAATTTTCTGGCGCTGTTGCCGTCGGCCGCTTCCACGGCGACAAAATGCTTCACCCTCAATTCGAATCATGAAATGTATGGCGCGGCGCAAGGGTATTTCAAAATCGCCCTAACCGACTCGCGTTTTTCAGCGCAATCCAACACCAGCTATTTCGCTTTGAGTTATGGCCAGTGGCTGGTGCTCGGTCTGGATTCCGCCTATTACGATAAATCCTCGCTTTATATGGAAGGTGCCCTGGGCGACAGCACGCATACCCAGCAGGCGGATTTCATCAAAGGCTTCGGCAATCTTTCGCAGAAAAAAGTGCTGGCCATGACCCATCACAACGGCCTGAGTTATGACGGCGTATCCCGAATGAGCATCTGGGACGATATGGCGAGCACATTGGGCAGCTACACCGGCACGCCGAGAGCCCCGGATTACTGGTATTGGGGCCATCTACACCAAGGCACCGTTTACAACGCCAATTCCGCTGCCGGCAATGATTGCCTTTGCCGTTGCGCCGGCCATGCCGCCTTCCCGTTTGGCGACACCGCGGGCATCGTAAAAAACAATATCGACTACAACGCACAAACACCGATCAAGCCCGGCGATGTGAAAGTACAAAATGGTTTTACTGTGCTCACACTGAAACCGGATGGAAGTTTGGTGGAGTGTTTTTATGAGGTGGAGGAGGATGGGGGGTTTGGGTTGGTGTGGGAGGGGTAGGTACAGATGCACGTTACTAGCCACACTTTTTTAGGTGTCTGTATGTCGAAAAAAATCGAAAAACGATTTAAGAGAAAGCTCTACGGCAGGTTCCTATCAGGCGTGCTCAGTAGACGCGGCACTTTGGGGCCTAATAGTAGTTAGGTGATTGAGAACGTTTGTGGCGAACGGGAGCGACAATGAAGAGAACACTTACTGGTAGTGATGGGATGGCCATTGTCATTCCCGATGGATGGCGTGGGCTTCAGGGCAGCGATGGTCGGATGGTTCCAATTCCACCTGGAGGCCGAGGGCTCCAAGGTAGCGATGGCCGGATGATCGCTATCCCTGAGGGTGGTCGCGGGCTTCAGGGTAGCGACGGACGAATGGCTGCAATTCGTGCGGGCGGTCGTGGCTTGCAGGGCAGCGACGGGAGAATGGTCGAGATACCTGCCGGCGGTCGCGGCTTACAAGGATCTGATGGACGCATGGTCGCAATTCGCAAAGGCTATCGCGGTCTTCAAGGTTCGGATGGGCGGATGGTTGGCATTGCCCCCGGCAAACACGGAGTTCAAGATGCCCGTGGCCGTATGCGGGCCAAATAGCGTAATCACATAACAATTCGTTCAAGCCGATCCCGCTGCGGTGCGGCTTAACTTAGGCATTATATTTTCTGGAGGGTTCTGTCGTGGGTATTGCAAAACAGTTGTTGATGGAACAACAACAGAAGAGCATGAACAAAAAAGGTGTCAGAGTGATTTATTTAGTGAAAATCCTAACATTTAGTTCAATGAAATTAACCAGCCCCATTTTTTGGGAATGTATCAGTCACTGACTCGGGAGAAATGAAATGGCATGGCATTTACGAGATAAGCCTACTGGCATCAAGAAAATAGGAACGATTAAACCGATCAAACCTATTAAGCCAATTAAACCAATTGAACCAATTCGCCCGATCAAGCCGGTCGCGCCAATTGGCAAAGAGTATTACTGGAAGCCAGACAAGTGATGTCTAATGAAAAGAGGTGTCAGATTGATTTATTAAGTGAAAATCCGAAAATTTCGTTTAATTAAATTAACCTGAGCTCTTTTTTGCAGCGTCAATTCCTGTTGGAACATGTTTTGGAGTAATTAGAAATGTCGGAAAAAACGAAAAATGTTTTCATCAGCCATGTACATGAAGATGATGATGGCCTCGGTAAACTAAAACAATTGCTCGATAAGAATGGTCTGACAATACGGGATTACTCAATAAATTCTGATAACCCCAATAAGGCAAAATCGGAAGACTATATAAAGTCTGAAATTCTCGCGCCTCGCATACAAAATTGCGGAACAATGATTGTATATATCTCAGGGCAGACGAAGGAAAGTCATTACGTTAACTGGGAAATTGAATATGCTCAGAAGGAAGGTAAGCGAATTGTCGGAGTTTGGGCGCTTGGCGAAAAAGGCTGCGAAGTGCCGGAAGCTTTGGCTGATTATGCTGATGCAGTAGTTGGATGGAACGGCGACAATATCATTGACGCAATAACTGGGAAAATTAATGGCTGGACTCTCCCCGATGGTAGTTCGTGTGAAAAACGCGACATCAAGCGCTACAGTTGTTAACTATTTCAATGACACTGTTTTCATATGTTGTAGCTAGAGATTTCGGATTTGCGCCAAATCCATTTGGCGGTTTTTGCACTCTGGCAACATGCAAGCCTGAGATACGACGTCTCGCGCAAATCGGTGATTGGGTGGCTGGGACTGGCAGTGCTTCACGCGATCGCAAAGGTCATATTGTTTATGCAATGAAAGTTGCAGAAGCGATGACTTTCAATGAGTACTGGAACGATGTCCGATTTGGCCATAAGAAACCAAATATGCAAAGCAGCAAAAAAATTGCCTTTGGAGATAATATCTATCGTTTTGTAAATGGAGACTGGCTGCAAGAGAATTCACATCATAGTTTTGCAGATGGAACAAAAAATGTTCGGAATGTGCTTAATGATACGAAAGCGGATCGAATCTTGATCGCTACTGAATTCGCGTATTGGGGTGGAACAGGGCCTAAGATCCCCGATGCTCTCAGGAATTTCCAGGGGCATGATATCTGTATAGGCCGGGGATATAAGAGAAATTTTCCGGAAGGAATGGCGGATGAACTGGCATCTTGGTTACAGTCACAGCATGCGCAAGGGTATTTAGGCCGTCCACTAGACTGGGGATGATAAAAATGAATGCGGTGAATAACTTAGATAAATTCGCAACCTTACAAGACTATGTAAATGCAATCCGCCCAACCGACCGACTAGACGAGCAGAATCTCAGGCCGGTACTAATGGGGCTTTTTGGTGAAGTAGGAAGCATTATGGCTCCTGTAAAAAAACTTCATCGAGAGAAAGATGCCTACAAAGGTTACCAAGCTGCAGCAGAGGAAGAATTTGGTGACGCGCTTTGGTATTTTGCAGCATTAGTGCGACGTACGGGAAATAGTCTTGTCGACGTGATATCTGAAGCGGCTGGACATGAAGATTGTTTTAAGAAAGTCAACGATAGCGATTCTTCACAGATTCCAGTAATTCGTATATCGGGCTCTGAAGAGCTTCGTGAACTTGATGACGCTCTGCTTAAGCTTGGGGCTGCTTCCGGTGCGTTACTGGTGCTTAAGGATCATCCTTTACAGGCGAAGGATCATCTTCATCTATTCGCAAAAGCCTATCTTCATGCAATGAAGGCAGCAAAAATCTCTCTTTCTCGAGTTATTCAGGGAAATATATTGAAAACGAGAGGACGTTTTCTTAAGCCTGTCCTAAGCGCGTTGCCCACATTTGATAGTGCATTTGATAAAGATGAACGAATCCCAGAGCACTTTGAGATTCACATCACACAGCGTGCAAGTGGACAAAGTTACTTGCAATGGAACGGTGTCTTTATAGGTGATCCACTAACTGATAACATTCTGGACTCTGACGACTATCGTTTTCATGATGTTTTTCATTTCGCTCATGCTGCTGTACTGCATTGGTCTCCTACTTTTCGTGCTTTGATAAAGCATAAAAGGAAAAGCAATAAGACTGTTGATGAGGCTCAAGATGGTGGCCGCGCGATCGTAGTTGAAGAGGGCTTGACTGCATGGTTGTTTTCTAAAGCTAAAGACATGAAGCTCTTTGAGAACCAGTCTTCTGTATCGTTTGACATGCTTAAGACGTTAGGCGAGTTTGTTCGTGGTTACGAAGTTGAGGCATGCCCATTAAAGCTTTGGGAAGATGCGATACTTCAAGGCTATTCAGTTTTTCGTCAAGTATGCGTAAACAAAGGTGGTATTGTTATTGGTGACCGCTCGACTCGCACTCTTACATTTAAGCCATTAACATAAATAAGATAATGACTCCTCGCCGATTTATTGAAACGCTGCAATCGATGTCATTTGAGAATACATTTAACCCGTATTCTGAAAGATGTCCGGTTTATGACGTTGAGAATGCTCCTGAGCTACGTCGTGAAGCTTTATTAGCCATACTGAAAGTGGCTGCGAATTCTGAGATAGATGCAATATGGATTGGACGTGACTTGGGGCATAGAGGCGGTCGTCGTACTGGACTAGCGCTTACTGACGACGTACATAGTCAAATTCATGCCGAACGGTGGGGCACAAAATTAGACCGTCCAACGATTGGTCAACCAATTGCAGAGAGAACGGCTGCCGTAATATGGAGTTTGCTTCAACAGATCGAAACCCCGGTTTTTCTCTGGAATGTATTTCCCCTGCATCCTCATGAAGAAGCAGATCCCTTTAGCAATCGCTCACATAATTCAATTGAGCGTCAAGCAGGTGAAGAATTGTTGTTTTCGTTAATTCGTTTGCTTCGTCCAAAGCGTTTAATCGCAATTGGAAACGATGCGGCAAAAACAGCACGCAGGCTTGAAAGCAAGATTAATATAATTCAAGTTAGACATCCGAGCTATGGCGGGCAGAACCAGTTTTTAAGCGAGATTCGTTATGAATACGGGCTGGAAGTGCAGGAAATGCAACCTCAGCTTCAATTCTAATCTGGCGTCTGACGAAAAATTCTAGCCCATATGTTCGTCGGTGGTTTTTTGCTTCGCCACATTCAGCATCCCTCGAAGTATCAGTTGGATCGCTTGATCGGTGTGTGGGGTGCGAGCCAGGACAGTATTTTCTTCTATTGTAAGTCCATTGTTTAGACTTTTATATGTGAAGCCATTGAATTCACCAATACGTGGCCATTCTCGACGAACCGTTGAGCTTTCAGCACCAAGCCCAATTATTTCTGCAATATCCCTAGCACAGCCTCCAAAACCACCCATCAAGTAAAGCGGCTGTCGTGCTTGTAATGACAGCAATGCTTCTTCAGCTATGCCTGGCATAGAGCCCTTAAATTGAGTTACTTTTCCTCCCAGGACTATCCTTGCATTTGTTTCAGCGAGCATGGCTCTTCGCATATTGGTCAGACCATTGCTCCACATTTCGTCTCGTGTTTGTTGTGGCTCCATCTTCAATCTTTCTTTAAGAAAAATTTTGTTGCCATCGTCACTTAGGAGAACTATGTCGACAAACCCCCTCACGTCTTCGACTATTGATACAAGCTCTTTAGGAGGAATCGCTATATGGACAGGCCACGCTAAATAGCTGGTGACATCTGAGCGATTGTCATCAGCATCAGCGTCACGACGATGTCGAGTTACAAGTTCGAACAATAGCTTGCTAAATCCATTTGCACGCAAATCGCCGCCATATGCCAATCGTGCACCTAATGCCAGAAGGTGTCGCGCAACCTCTGTCATTGCATCACGAAGATGCTCTTCACTAAGCCCTAGCAATGACATGTCAGGACTTTCTGATATAGAAATTGCGACCTTTTTTTTACTTAAAACTTCTCGATATGTCATCTTGTTGCTCCGGCATACCATTCATTCCAACTGCGCAATTGAACATGCGGGGCTACGGATTCAAATAGTCGGTCTTCTTCTGTGCTTAGTGGAGGATCTGGATACACTAAGACGGGATTTGGTTGATCCTCCCTAGAAGGAAGACCTGCAAGAGAAATTAATTCTGGTGGGCGTGGTGAAAAGAACACGTTTGCTTCTGCAATAGGCCTTGCGAGCTCAACGTGACAACGCCATATGAAATCTTTTAGTACTTCATCGAGCAAGCGAGCCACAATTATTTCTATTCGATCTAGCTCGCCGGGGTTCATTCTAACAACTGGTACATTGCCCATGTAAGGAAAGCCACGTTCTTCACGGTCACTTATGCAATTCGCTACTACTAATGGAACATTCCATCTTTTGGCCTCAATGATTTCACGCCTACACCATTCGCGTGAAGAGTAAGAATCCGTGTGGACTGCGATAACAGCGCTTTGTTTTACTTGAACTGGAATCACTTTGTCGAATTGTAAGCTTGAAGGAATATCGAGCACATCGAAGAAACTATTGAGACTATTGTTCTGATGCATCCAGTCTCGTATAGCGATTGCGATTCGCTCCCCATCCTGGTCGTGCTTAGAGTGACTCAAAAAAATATTTACTCTTTGTAAATAGGCGATCAGGGCATCTTCTTCTTCCATTGGCCGCTTCAAATGCTCCAGAAAGTGTCTCATCAATCGACAGAGTTCGTATGCAAGCGAGGAAATCAGTTTCTTTTGACGTGTTTCTAAATCTCCAGTCCATTTGTCCCAGCGGATTGCTTGCTCTTTTAATCCAATCTTCAACCAACTTGGATCGATACCAACTGGAAATATGTGTGCAGACAAACCATTTGTAGATGCTTGTTCGGTGAGGGTTTTAATGTGCGTCACCCATGCCGCATCATTCACAAATGATTCGTCTATTAATGTCACTACAGCTGTCGTTTTTGCTTCATTGAAATCAATTTCAATCGGGGCTGTTTCGCCGGGCGCAATTGCGTTGCGAAAGATAACACTGACGCCAATGCCTCCTGTAACATTTTCGTGAGAATTGCGTCGATAATGTTCGAATAATCTTTCGGCTATTTGTTCTCCTTCAGTGAAGTTTGGGTGCCATAGAACATATAGAACTAATAGAGGCTGCATAGTAAGTGGCATGGTGATCCTTAGCCGTTACGTAACCGGCGTTCACGCGAGTTATCAATAAGTTGCTTTCTACGCAACTTCGCTTCAGCTATGTAATCCTGCAATTTGCTTGCATTTAGTGTTGCTTGATTCCAGCTTAGCCAGGTTGCGTAGCCAGATGCAACATTGTCGTGTAAACGGCCTGGAACGACAATTTGGTTTTTTTCATTCCGTTGTGCAGTTGGCAAGTAGACACCGATAAGGGCGTGCTGTTTTTCGAGAGTGGCATAAATTTCCCAGTCAACGTATTTGCGATTGAAAGTCTGTGCGCCAACGAGTACAAATGTACAAGATGTTCCGTGAATATGGTTTTCGCGAATGCGCCGCATGACATATGTTGTGTCTTCGCTATCTAACGCTCGTTCTAGTGAGTTATCGTAGACAACTTCATGTGTGTCGTGGAAAGCACTGGAAAATGCTGTGTAGTAATTTTGATCTAGTCCATGGTGATAGCTAACAAAGATCTTGTGCTTGATAGGAATGGTTAAATCAAGCCCGTGCCTTAAAGGATTAAAGCTCATCTGTGATACTCGTTTAATCGATCATTGGCAGTCATATTCCCACATGCGATGGTTGTGGACAATTGCGGACCATCAAACCAATCTCCTGACACTGTGGTCAGAGCCTTAGGGCAACAACACGGACACCCAACATTCCTGAATGCCGATCAACAACAACAACACGGACACCCAACATTCCTGAATGCCGATCAAGGCAAGCCTTGATCATTCGAAAGCCGGCCATCTTCTTCGGAAAATAGGAAGACTCTTTTCCCATCGCCCACACTTCATTCTCCCGTTGCCGGGTAGCATGCCCCTGCTACGCTTAGGCTTTCTGTACTTGCCTGGCGATAGAAATGCCTTTGATCCAGCGTTGCCCGATGGCTTCGGCTTTTTCAATCAATTGCTCGGCACTGCCAATCATTCGCCAATAGCCCGAACCCACTGCTTTGACTTGTGTTGGCCAATGCTTTGCGCTG
>JAYSQD010000022.1:0-11444 GCA_043721835.1 Arenimonas sp.
GGTGAGCGTCTTGCCGCTGCCGGTGGTGTGCCAGATGTAGCCGTTGCCGTTGTTCTCATCAATGCACTTGACGATGTGCTGCACGGCATAGACCTGATAAGGCCGCATGATCATCAGCTTCTGCTCGCCGGCGAGCAGCACCATGTAGCGGCTGATTGTCTTTCCGAGGTCGCACTTTTTCAGGAAGCGCTCGGCGAAGTCGTCGAGATGGGTAATCTTCTTGTTGCCTTCGTCAGCGAACTCATAAATGGGCAGGAAGCGTTCGTCGGCATTGAAGGCGAAGTGGCGAGCATTGTTGTTGGCGAAGTAGTAGGTGCGGTCGCGGTTGCTGACGATGAACAACTGCATGAAACAGAGCAGCGTCTTGGTGTAGCCATTGCCGGGATCGTTTTTGTATTCGACGATCTGCTCCATGGCTCGGCGTGGATTCACACCCAGGGTCTTCAGCTCGATCTGTACACAGGGCAAACCGTTGATGAGCAGGATGACATCGTAACGGTGGTGGCTGTTGTCGGTGTTGATGCGGAGCTGGTTGATGACTTCGAAGTCGTTTTTGCACCAGTCCTTGAGGTTCACCAGCGTGTAGTTCAGCGGCGTGCCGTCGTCACGGGTAAAGGCATTGATGCTGCGCAGGGTCTTGGCGGCGGTGAAAACATCCGGGGTGATTATTTCTTCCAACAAACGGGCAAATTCGGCATCCGTCAGGCGAACGCGATTCAGTGCTTCGAACTTTTCGCGGAAATTCGTTACCAGCGCGTCACGGTCTCTTATTTCCGGCCGGTATTCGAATTTGAGCTCTTGTAGCTTGCTGATGAAGCCATATTCGATAGTTCCTTCCTTGATCCCCGAACTACGAGTTGGCGAATGCAATGGGTAGTCCGATGTTGAATTTGGCATCACCATTCCTTGGGGAAACTTGAGTCGAATTGATTGTTCGGTACTTAGGGTGTAGCAATCTTTCTAATGCAAACCGATCCGCCGCGGGATTTGGCGCGCTCGAGCAAAAATAGGGTCAAAGTGATTTTTCACAACGGCCCCGCCCATCACTAAGAATGGCGTAATAGTTCTGATAAAGCCATACGCTGAAATGCACTTAACTTTGCCTGCATAAAAAGGCAGCAATGCCTTTAAAGCATCAAGATTGTCGCCTTGTATCAACCAATTGTGTGCGTTGATATCACCATGTTGGCTCACTGTTTCAAGTAAACGGTAAGGCACTCGGCGGGCGGAATGTTTGGCTTGCTGATCGCCAAGCCAGTTTAGTGTGGGCATTTATTTTCTCAACTTAGGCGGCATTGGTTTCATGTGGCCAGCGAAAGCTGGTTTTAAGATGACTAAGGGGTGAGTTAAAACGGATAAGTTTTTGATGTTGTAATTGCCCAACTACAATGCCAGCTGCAATACCGTTTGCATTTGCGAATTTCTCCACGGCGAGCTTTGAAAAATCACCATTTGTTATAAAACGGTGCATTTCATTTCGAGCAATAAGTGTTTTAGCGGCAAACTCATCAGCCTCTATTTCTTCTTCTTTCTTCTCGCCGTTGACACCGTAAAAGTCAATGAATTGTTGCTTTTTTCCGTGCAGCAATACATGCCCCAGCTCGTGAAAAAATGTAAACCATAGATGATCATTGGTTTTATAACGTAGACTAAGTTGTACTAGTACTTTGTCTTTACTAAGCCAGCGCGTAGCACCGCAAACACATGCGCCCTTCGGTTCTGGTAGAAACACCAGCGCTATGCCCAAGCTTGCACAGCGGTCAATTAATGGCTGGATAAATTCTGTGCTTGACAACTTAGACATACTTTTTAATTCAGGCAGTGCCTCACGCAGTGAAGATGCATCAAACGGAGCGCAAGAAATGCTTTCGGCTTCTCGTTCAGCCTGTGCAAGCCAAGCTAGCAAAGCCCACTGTTGCGATCGGTATGCTTCAGTCTTTCGATATGCGGCACTGGTTTCTTCCCAGACTTTAGGTAAATGATTTAGCGACGCCACTCTAAAAAATTCTCGTAAGGCGCGAATCGTTTCAAGGTCGCCCAGCTTTTTGGGAATCCAGCCCAGATTTGCTAGAGCTCCGTGGGGTATTTCTTTCAACCATTTTGCCTCGGTATGCAAAGATTTAGTTTCGGCCTCACGAGCCAAGAACTCACGATAGCGTGACTCAAGCCCAATCCAAACATGGGCTGGCAAGCCGAATACTATTTCAAGCTTAAGTGCAGTTTCAGATGTAATAGGTTCGTTACCTGCAATCATTCTATTGATATGTTTTTTGGACAAGCCAAGTCGGTTTGCTAACTCTTCTTGAGTTAGCGATGCCGCTTCACGGTGTTCATCCAAAATATCACCGGGGATTACCGCGTAATTTGGGGTGTAGGAGTTTTTTGCGTTCATAAGTTTTGCCGATTTTAATGAGTGTCAGCGATTTCAATAATGATGATTGCAGTAACTTGGGTCCAGTCCAATCCGCCTACTTCACGAGTTGGTATTGGTTTATGGTTTGGTATAAAAATGAGTCGATAGGGATGGTCTAGATCAACAGAGAGTTGGCCTTTGCGGTTATTGGTTAATTCATGGCAACGATACGGGCCAGCATAAGGTGGCCCAAGGGCTGAAAGGTTTGCAGCCTCGCGCATCACGGCGAGACGGCTTCGTAAGAGTTTTGCCCGTTGCTTGCCGTGTCGCTTTTGCAACAACGCATCATCGTTGCACTCCTTTTCTAGTTTCTTGTCAGAAAATCGAATGTCCACCCGATGGATCGTTTTTTAGTTACCTAATAGGTTATTCCATTTATTGCTTCTTGTCTAGGCTGATTGTCCATATGTGGACAGTCCCATTGCGACATCTTTCAAAGGCATTTCGCTTAAGTGGCAACTGCCTGAAGCGCCGGGCCAGGGCCCAACCTATTACCCATCCACATCCCACGCGGCAATACACGCTCTCAATGTGTTCTCGTAGATGGTGATCACTTTCGAGATGGGTATTTGGTAGCCACCGGCGAGGTTCCAGGCGACGGGGATTTTGCGTTCGCGCAGGCCGTGGATTTGGGGTTTCATTAGGGTCATTTACTTATGTCGAAGCTGTTATTTATTTGAGCCATATTGCAGCGATGGATGGTTATCGCTGGTCAACAACTGCACAAAATTGGGATGAATAAAAAGTTTTTCGCGGCCTACTTTTATTTCTCGCAATACGCCAAGCGTTACCAACTGCTGTAGATAAACAGAAGCCGTTTGGCGTTTAGCAATATCTGCCTCGACTAGGTTCTGAATGCGGCAGTAGGGCTGAATAAACAGCATATCAACGAGTTCATGGCTATAAATTTTGGGTGCGTTTGTTTTGACGTATTTCTTTGCTTGCTCGTGTAACTGCCTGATGGCTACAATTTTTCCAGTAGTCCAGCGTGCGGTGTCGGTAACAGCGGCGAGCATAAAGAGTATCCATTGTTCCCAGGTACCGTGTGTAGTGACGGATAAAAGCCCGCTGTAGTAATCAGCTTTATTTCGCAAAATAAAACGCGATAAATAGAGCACGGGTAAATCTAACAGGCCGTGCTCAACTAGCATGAGCAAATTTATAATACGGCCAGTACGACCATTGCCATCGGTAAATGGATGGATGGCTTCAAATTGGTAGTGCGCCATTGCCATGCGGATAAGCGGATCGATTTCTGTATGGTCATGCACGAAGCGTTCCCAGTTCGCTAACTTTTCGCGAAGCAGGGTTTCTCCCACTGGTGGGGTATAGATAATTTCACCCGTCGCAGCATTGGCCAATGCCGTGCCGGGTATGCAACGAATTTCCATCTCGACATTTTTAATTTGGCTGCAAACACGAACGGCAGTATTGGTGTTGAGTGGACGTTCTTTCAACGAAATAAAACCTTGATACAGAGCACTGCGGTAACGGAGCGCTTCTTTAGTTGCAGAGTCTTCGGCTTGATCTTCTAATTGTGAGTAGCGAAATAAGGTGTCACTCGTGGTGACAATATTTTCAATTTCACTACTGGCTTGTGCTTCTAGCAAAGGAATAGTGTTGATGAGTACCGCTTGGTTGGGTATTAGTGCACCGGCACTTCTCAGTTCTGCCAAAGCGGTCCTGGCATCAATGCATGCCTTAAGGACAGCACGGCTTTCTATGTCCGCTGCGGGCGGCAGTTCGGGCAGCTCGTTGTAAGGTAGTTTAGGGCTAAATGGGATCATATATTTATAAAATAGAGTTTTATCGACATGTTTTGGGTATGTGTCGATGCTATCGACATTAGGTCGAAACGTGTCGAAATACAATGACTATTTAAACATATTTCCGCAATATGTTGAAAATTAGGCCTTTTAAGAACACTTCGCCCCTTAAATACCCCTAATTCTTAGGCATTTGTGATTCAGGAACGCGAATGGAAGGCATGTATATGAGATGCAGTGCTTACAAACTCAGCAAAAATAGGGTGAGAGTGATTTTTCCCTTATTTTCAGGTTATTCGCCATGAGACACCCTGCGGGTGCTGTGAAATAGTCAAAGCCGTTTTAAGGTCATTTAAGGCTCCAATCGTTCTTAAGAATTAAATTTTGGTTTTTTAAGAACGCGATATGTCGAAAAAGGTGGTTTTTTAAACATGTTTTCGGATATGTCGGTCAGGGGGTGTGAGTTCATACAGAAGTTGATGTGGATTAGATTGGCCATCTAATCGCCGGGTCGATTGTGCTCCTGCATTTGACCAGACATTCGTCTGTTAAAAGCCGACACTCCCGCCCTATATGGCGGTCGTGAACCGGCTCCCACGAGAGCAAAAGCTTCGGGCCTAGAAGGCCCTGCTACAGGGGCAAAAGCTTCGGGCCTAGAAGGCCCTGAGAGCTTCGGGCCTAGAAGGCCCTCCTACGGGGGTGTATTTTTATTGCTGGTTGTGTGATTGATCAAACAAGGCTTCCAACTCCGCATGACTCCCGCGCACCACATCGACCACTTGCTTGGCCCAGGCGAAGTATTCGGTTTTGCGTTCGGGTGACCAGTTGGCGGGTGGGTTGTTGGCGATGTCTCGCAGGTTGGCGGTTTTGTCGGCAATTTTTACCAGTTTGGCACCGTGGGGAATATGGGCGGCGTGATCGACCTGGGCTTGTTTGCGTTCGGCTTTTGGCAGGGCTTTGTCGTCGGTGACGGCCTCGACGTAGCTCAATACGGTTTCACCAAATTGTTTGCGAATTTCTTCGCGGCGTAATTCAATATGCATTTGATGCGGGCCGGAGCAGTCTTCGATCACGTCATGCAGCAGGGCGGCGATGAGCACGTCGTTGTCTTCGATGCCGGCTTCGACATTCAAGATATGTAACAGGCTGATGGGATGGTTGATGTAGGGCGTAAGCGCTTCGTCCTTGCGGCGTTGGTGACGGTGTTGCTCGGTGGCGTAGTGCAAGGCGCGGATGAGGTGGTTGGTGTTGGTAGGCATGGATATCCTTTTTTGATTCTGCTTGATGGTTTGAACATACGTTTTGCCAGTCGCAAAAGCTGGGATGGGTGGAGATGTCTCGCAGGCTTGCCCAACCCTAGCCCTGCCCTATCAAAAGAAATAGCATCGGGAGGAAAATATCCCCGACCAAGCTTGGGCTTGCGAACCTATATCGGCCGGACATGCCATTAGCTGCATTATCAATGACTTAAAAAATCGCTCTGCCCCACTATGCCAACAAATAATAGAGTTTTAGTACCAGGCAAGTCTGAATTTAGGTCGCCATAGCCTACAATCGCTGTTCAATTCTCAAACCCTATCAACGGCGAGTACATGTCGGAATCGAATATTCTCGAGTTCACCCAGTCTTTGATGGCTAAAGGCGATTTTGAAGCGGCTGAAAATGCCTTGCGTGCTCGTTTGCGTTTGCCACCGGCTCCCGATGGCGCTTATTTATTGATGACGGATATTTTAATTCGCGAAGCAAAATATGCCGAGGCGGCACAATTTGTTAGCGAGCACCCGGACAATGCGGATATTTTTATTCGGCTGCGGGATTATTTTATTGGCGAGCGGATGAATGATGCAGCTTTGAATTTGATTTCAAAATCGCGTTTAACCGATCCGGGCATTGCGCATATTAATGATTCGATTCGCAAACAATTAAACGGTGATTTAGCAGCGGCGATTGCCGCTTGTAATAATGCACTGCGTTTCAACACCCATGATGCCAGTGCTTACAATCAACTCGGGCGGGTGTTATTCAATTCGGGGCATCCGCCGCAATCGCAATCGGCGTTTGAAAAAGCACTCGGGATAAAACCCGGTTTTGCCGAGGCTTGGCATAATCTTGGCCACGTACTTCGTGCGCAAAATAAATTGGATGAAGCCGAAAAAGCCTATGCGCGTTCGGTGGAATTGGCGCCGTATTATCGGTCTGCGTGGTTGAATCTGGGCGTGGTTAAATTTGCCCGTGGCAATACTGCCGAGGCATTAATCAGCATTCGTAAACTACTTGAACTCGACCCACGCCATGTTGAAGGCCACATCAATGCCGGTATTGGTGAGCATATTTTGCGTAATGTCGAGCAAGCCAAAATGCATTACCAGCAAGCGATAGCACTTGATCCTAAAAACGATACGGCGTTGCGGCATCTAGCCAGTTTATTTGCTGATGAACTCGATACCGAATCGGCGATTGAATATTTTCGTAAGTCGTTGGTGCTCAATCCGCGTTTAAGCGATGTCTGGGCCGAGCTTATCGAGCTGTATGAGCGCGCTAATCGTCTTGATGACGCGCAGCAAGCGCTGACTGAAGCGAGCCGCATATTGCCCAATGACGCCAACGTACAATACGTGGCAGCGAAATTGGCACGTCGCAATAATCAAGTTGAACAAAGTGTCGGCATCTTCAAAAAAATAGATTCGCGACTTTTGCATCCGCGTTTTTTACAATCGTTTTATTTTGAATTTGCCAGCACGCTTGACCGCGCCGGTGAGTATGCGTTGGCGTATCAAACTTTTGAAAAAGCCAATGATCTGGCTACTCGCAGCATTCGCGCCAAGCAAACCGACTTCGCCGCTTTTGATCGCCATATGGATGCGGTTGAGGCATGGTTGAAAACCGGCGCACGTGTTGAAAAATACGAGAAAGACGAAGATTTGGGCGAAGACTTGTGTTTTCTGCTGGGCTTTCCACGTTCGGGCACCACGCTGCTTGACGTGATGCTCGACGGGCATCCAAAAACACAAACACTGGAAGAACGCGCGACCTTCGAGCATGTGGCATTTGCGATTGATAAAAATTTTGGCGGCTACCCGTTTGGTCTTGGCAAGATGGATGCTTCGCAACGCCAGGGTCTGCGCGAGCAATATCGCGCCTTGCTTGCGCAAGAAGGTATTAAGCCGATGGCTGGCGGTGTGATTGTCGATAAAATGCCGATACGCACTGTGCATGCCGCCTGCATTCATCGTTTGTTTCCACGTGCAAAATTTCTGTTTTCCTTGCGACATCCTTGCGATGTGGTACTTAGCAATTACATGCAAAATTTTGCCGCTAACGAGGCCTTCGTGCATTTCAATACCCTGGCAGAGAGCACGCGCATGTATGAGCGCGTGATGCGCGTGTGGAAAACATCGAGCGATTTAATGCCGATACCCGTGCATTTTGTAAGGTACGAACAATTGGTGTCCGACACTGAACGCACGCTGCAAGAAGTCTGTCGTTTTCTTGATCTGCCCTGGATCGAGAGCATGAGCGCGCATCAAAATACCTTGAAAGATCGTGGCCGCATCAAAACCAATAGTTACCATCAGGTTACCGAGCCGGTATATTTGCGTTCGATGAATCGCTGGCAACATTATCGTGCGCAATTCGAGCCCTACTTGGCTAAAATAAAACCCTATGCCGATTATTTTTCGTATTCGCTCGAGTAAGTCGCACTGATGACTCCCAGCTTTGTTCATTTACATTGTCATAGCGAATTTTCGCTGATTGACTCGACACTACGCATTGATGAAATGATTCAGCAATGCTGTGCCCTGGGTTTGCCGGCGATTGCGATTAACGACAATTGCAATATGTTTGCGCTGGTAAAGTTTTTTAAAGCGGCCGAAGCCAAAGGCATCAAACCGATTGCCGGCGCCGATTTATTTTTGGCCGAACCCGGCCAGGCGCCTTCGCGACTGACATTCCTGTGCCAAAACCAGATCGGCTATCTGAGTTTGTCGCGCTTGATTTCACGCGCCTATCTTGAAGGTCACCGTGGCGATTTTGTTTCGATACAAAGCGATTGGTTGCAAAAAGATAATGCCGGTTTAATTCTGATTGCAGGGCGCGACAGCCTGCTTGGCCAGCAACTTGCCAGCGGAAAAACCGAACACGTCAAACAAACACTGTCAGATTGGAAGCGATTATTTCAAGATCGTTTATATCTTGAAATTACCCGCACCAATCGCGACGGTGAACAAGATTTCAATACCGCCGCTGTTGCCTTGGCAGCCGAATATGATTTGCCTTTGCTGGCCAGCAATGACGTGCGTTTTTTAGAGCGCGAAGATTTTTCAGCGCACGAAGCCCGCGTGTGCATTAGCAGTGGTCGTGTTCTGGATGATCCGAAACGTCCACGCGATTACAGTGCCGAGCAATACCTGAAATCGCCGGAAGAAATGCAGGAACTGTTTTCCGATATTCCGGAAGCTCTGCAAAACACGGTCGAGTTGGCGAAGCGCTGCAATTACGAATTGAATTTGGGCACTTATTATTTGCCGCAGTTTCCGGTACCCGACAGCCATACGTTGGACAGCTGGATTCGCGAAACTTCGCATGAAGGTTTAAAAAAACGGCTTAATAAAAATGCACCTGCCAATGGCCACACCGTTGCCGATTACGAACAACGACTCGACATTGAGCTCGGCGTTATTATTACGATGGGTTTCCCCGGTTACTTCCTGATCGTTGCCGACTTTATTAATTGGTCGAAAGAAAATGATATTCCCGTAGGCCCAGGTCGCGGCTCCGGTGCTGGCTCGTTAGTGGCCTGGGCATTGGGCATTACCGATCTTGACCCTATTCCCTACGATTTATTATTCGAGCGCTTTTTGAATCCGGAACGGGTGTCGATGCCCGATTTCGATATCGATTTCTGCATGGACCGTCGCGACGAAGTAATTGATTACGTCGCCAGAAAATATGGTCGTGACCGCGTTAGTCAAATTATTACCTACGGTACCATGGCGGCAAAAGCGGCGGTACGCGATTGCGGCCGTGTGCTGGGTTTTCCCTACGGCCTTGTCGATGGCATCGCAAAACTTATCCCATTAACCTTGGGTATTTGTTTGTCCGATGCACTCGGTACTTCGGAAGCCTCACAGAAACATTCTGAACTGAAATCGGAAGAATTAATTCAGCGCTACCGCAGCGAAGACGATGTAAAAGATTTACTCGACCTTGCATTAAAGCTCGAAGACTTAACCCGTAATGCTGGCAAGCATGCCGGTGGCGTGGTGATTGCACCCTCGCCGCTCACCGATTTTTCACCGCTATTTGCCGAACACGTTGGCAAAGGTGAAACCGCAAAAAGTATCGTGACGCAATTTGATAAGGACGATGTTGAAGCCATTGGTCTGGTGAAGTTCGACTTCCTCGGTTTACGTACGCTAACCATCATTGATTGGGCGGTTAAAGCGATTAATATTCGCCGCAAAGTCGCAGGCGAAGCCACGCTCGATATTACTGCTTTGGCGCTTGATGACGAACGCACTTATCAATTGTTTGCAAAAGGCGAAACCGTCGCGGTATTCCAGTTTGAATCGCGCGGTATGCGCGAATTATTGAAGCGCGCAAAACCCGATCGCTTTGAAGACATTATCGCGCTCGCTGCTTTGTTCCGCCCCGGTCCGCTGGGCTCGGGCATGGATAAAGATTGGGTGGATCGTAAACACGGCAATGCCGTTGTGCGTTATCCGCACCCCTCGCTTGAACAAGTGTTGGCACCTACTTATGGCGTTATCGTGTATCAGGAACAGGTGATGCAAATTGCCCAGGTACTGGCTGGTTATTCACTGGGTGGTGCCGATTTATTACGGCGCGCGATGGGCAAGAAAAAGCCCGAAGAAATGGCGAAAGAACGCGCCAAATTTGAAGACGGCGCAGCCGCGTTAAATGTCGATGCAAAAGTGGCAACCTCCATTTTCGATTTAATGGAAAAATTTGCCGAGTACGGTTTCAATAAATCGCATTCGGCCGCTTATGCTCTGGTGGCTTATCAAACAGCTTGGCTGAAAACCCATTATCCAGCTGAATTTATGGCCGCGGTATTGTCATCGGATATGGATAACACCGAGAAAGTCGTCAACTTTCTGGAAGAAGCCCGCGCATTAAAACTCGTAGTGAAAGCGCCCGATGTGAATGCTTCGGGCTATATGTTTTATGCGCTCGATGCCAAAACGGTTCGCTATGGTTTGGGTGCCGTAAAAGGTGTTGGTCGTGGCGCCTGCGAAGCGATTTATGAATCACGCCAACGCGATGGTGAATTTAAAGACTTGTTTGATTTCTGCAAACGGGTGGATTCAAGCAAACTTAATCGCCGGGTATTGGAAGCCTTGATTCACGCAGGTGGCATGGACTCGCTCGGCAGTAATCGCGCCAGTTTGATGCTGCAATTACCGGAAGTTATTCGCGCCACCGAGCAACTCGCACGCGAACGCGATGCCGGCCAAAGCTCGCTGTTTGGCGGCGCAAGTGCAGTGCCAGAAATTCATATTGAACTGGTGCAAGTCAACGACTGGCCGCTGGAACAAAAGCTCAATGGCGAGCGCGACACGCTCGGGCATTATTTAAGTGGGCACCCGCTTGACCCTTGGCGTAGTGAATTACAAAACCTGATTGGTTTTGATTTAAGTCAGTGCGAAAAAATCTGGGGCGAGAAAAAAAATCATCGTGGCGACGCACCGATGGTCGTTGCAGGCTTGGTAACGAGCGTGCGCCGACGTGGCGAGAATATGGCAATCGTGCAAATTGAAGATGGTCATGGCCAGCTGGAAGTCACGTTTTTCCGCGAGGCCTTCCAGCAATTTGGTGCGCTTGCTACCCGCGATCGTATCTTGGTGATTGACGGCGGTTTATCGGAAGATCATTTTTCCGGTGGCATGTCTCTGCGCGCGAAACAATGCTGGGATTTCAAAACATTATGCTCGCAACAAGGACGCCGACTTTTCATCACCGCTGATTTGCGCCAAGCCGGCACCTGGGAAGGCATGCAGCAAATTATGTCGGCTTACCGACCCGGCGGCACACCGCTGCGTATGGAATTACGCACTCATACCAGTCAGGGTTCACTGGACTTGAATGGCCCCAATTCGGTGCGTAGCGAACCGGAATTAATTTCGTCATTGCGCGCCCTGCCCGGTATCAGCAATGTGGCGCTTAGCTTGCACAAACCCTGGTTGGCGGTTAATTGATTGTTGGGTCGTGGGAGCGGCGTAAGCCGCGAATTTCTCCGAGCA
>JAYSQD010000023.1:0-28958 GCA_043721835.1 Arenimonas sp.
TACTCGTGCTTTAAGCACATCGTCCTAACGGCTTGCCGTACTCTGCTCTCACTTCAACAGTAGTACATATTGCAGACACAAGCGTCCTTTAGGCGCGACCTGCACTTTGCAGGAGCATATGTCAGGCGCAAAAAATTCGGCAAGAGTTGTCGGGACTAGGAGGCCCTCCTACAAAAAATCGCTCAACGCAATGATGCATTTATCTTGTCTAGAACTGAAATGCCAGGACAAAGCTGCTTGCTTGTCAGTTTATTGAAAGCGATCTCTGTCGTATTGATATGTTCATGCATGTCCCCTGCTTCACTATCGACATACAGCAAACCGGTCACCACTTCGCCTTTGGCATGATGCTGCTGCACGTAATTCATGGCAGCAATGCGATTGGTGGCGTCGTAATCTGATTTCAGTTTACGTAAGCGTAAAACCGAGCCATCGTGCTGTTCGACTTCCACTACTTCGCCTGCCGCAAAATCCACCACAATTTCCTGCTTGGTTTCTATCACATCAATACGATTCACGGCTTCATTGTGCTCGCGAACATAGTCGTAACTCTTGGTACTACCGGGGTGATTATTGAAGGCTACGCATGGGCTGATTACATCCAGAAAGGCGGCACCTTTATGTGCAATCGCTGCTTTTATTAGCGGCACCAATTGTTTTTTGTCGCCGGAAAAACTACGGGCAACAAAAGTCGCGCCGAGTTGCAATGCTAGACTCACCATATCGATCGGGCTGTCGGCATTGACCACACCTTTCTTGGAAGTCGAGCCCTGATCGGCCGTCGCCGAGAACTGGCCTTTGGTCAAACCATACACACCATTATTTTCGACGATGTACACCATATTCACGCCGCGCCGCATCACATGCACGAATTGGCCGATGCCAATCGACGCCGAATCGCCATCACCGGAAACACCTAAATAAAGTAATTCGCGATTCGCCAGATTCGCACCGGTCAACACTGATGGCATACGACCATGCACGGTATTAAAGCCATGCGAATTACCAAGAAAATAATCCGGTGTTTTTGAACTGCAGCCAATACCCGAAAGTTTGGCAACGCGATGTGGCTCGACATCCATTTCCCAGCAGGCCTGAATTATCGCGGCTGAAATCGAATCATGGCCGCAGCCAGCACATAAGGTTGAAATACGGCCTTCGTAATCACGGCGCGTATGGCAAGCCTTGTTCTGGGTCAGCGATGGATGATGCAGTTTGGGTTTGGCGAGATAGGTCATGGTGTAGCCACCTTGTAGGTTTGTGGCGTAGAAAGATTCATCGCGTTGATCGCTGAACTAATAGCGCGACCAATAAAGCGCGCCGTAATCGGCGTGCCGTCGTAGTGCAGAATCGGCACCAGCTTTGCCGGATCAATTCCAAACTCGTTAACCAGTAAGCTTCGCATTTGTGCATCGCGGTTTTGCTCGACGATAAATACAGTCTGGTGTTGCGCAATAAATTCGGCAACAGAATCGGGAAACGGAAACGCACACAGTCTTAAAATATCCAGATGTGTGTGTTCGGCTTCCAATACTTCAATCGCTTCGGCCATCGCCGGACTGGTCGAGCCAAAATAAATCGCGCCAAACTTCGTTGCCTGTTTTGCTTTTTTGATCACTGGCTGCGGTACCAGGGCTTTGGCAGTATCGAATTTTTTTAGCAGACGATGCACATTGTATAAATAATCCGGGCCTTGCTCGGAATAACCCGCATAGGCATTTTTTGTAGTGCCACGCGTGAAAAAACTGCCCTTGCTTGGATGCGTGCCCGGATAAGTTCGATACGGAATGCCATCGCCATCGACATCCAGATAACGGCCAAACTCCTTGCCCGATTCCAGCTCTTCGGCCGTCATTACCTTGCCGCGATCAAAGCCACGGCTTTCATCCCATTGCAGGGGTTCGCATAAACGCTGGTTCATGCCGATATCAAGATCGCTCATCACGAAAATGGGCGTTTGCAAACGATCAGCTAAATCCAGCGCCGCGGCGGCATGTTCAAAACATTCTTTCGGGTCTTCGGGAAACAAAAGTACATGCTTGGTATCGCCATGCGAGGCGTAGGCGCAGGACAAAATATCGGCCTGCTGTGTGCGCGTCGGCATGCCGGTCGATGGCCCACCACGTTGCACATTAATAATGGTGACCGGAATTTCGGCCATATAGGCCAGACCAATAAACTCGGTCATCAATGAAATACCCGGGCCGGAGGTTGTCGTAAATGCACGTGCACCGTTCCAACCGGCACCGACCACCATGCCGATCGATGCAATTTCATCTTCGGCTTGCACAATCGCGTACATATTTTTGCCGGTTTCGGCATCGACACGATATTTCATGCAATAACTTTGGAAGGCTTCGGCACACGACGATGACGGCGTAATCGGATACCAGGCACAAACCGTTGCACCGCCATAAACCGCGCCGAGCGCCGCAGCATTATTGCCTTCCATAAAAATCCGATTGCCGACTTTATCGGCTCGCTTTACCTGCAAGCCGATGGGATGCTGCAAGTTCTTTTGTACATACTCGCGGCCCATATGCAGGGCCTGCACATTGGAGTCCAGTAATTTCGGCTTGCTTTTGTATTGTTCGGCGATGAGTTTTTCAAGCACGGCACTTTCAATATTCAGCAATACCGACAAGGCGCCGACATAAACAATATTCTTGAATAACTGACGCTGCCTTGGATCGGTATAAGCAGCATTGCAAATTTCGGTCAGTGGCACACCGATAACATGAATATCATCGCGAAAACGCGAGGCAGGAATCGGTTTGCTATTGTCGTAAAACAAATAACCGCCCGGCTCGATTTCTTTCAGATCGGCCGCCCAGGTTTGCGGGTTCATCGCAACCATTAAATCGACGCCACCACGACGACCCAGATAGCCTCGCTCGGTCACACGCACTTCATACCAAGTCGGTAAACCCTGAATATTCGAGGGAAAAATATTTCGCGGACTTACCGGCACGCCCATGCGCAAAATCGACTTTGCAAACATCTCGTTCGCCGATGCCGAACCCGAACCATTCACATTGGCAAACTTGACGACAAAATCATTAGTGGCTTCGATAGCTTTTGTCATGGTCATTAAGCCGCCTGCTTCGTTTTGCTGCGGCAGCCAGGCCCCGCGCGGGTTAAATCCAGTAATGATTTCTGCATATCCCAGGCACCGGTCGGGCAGCGCTCGGCGCAGAGACTGCAATGCAGGCAGACGTCTTCGTCCTTCACCATTACACGCCCGGTTTTTAATGGTCCGGAGACATACAAATCTTGAGATAAATTCAGTGCCGGTGCCATCAAATGTTTACGCAAATTTTCTTCATCATCATTGTACGTAAAGCTGATGCAATCCATCGGACAAATATCCATGCAGGCATCGCATTCGATACAGGCATCTTTGACGAAGACCGTTTGCACATCGCAGTTCAGGCAACGCTCGGCTTCCTTGAAGGCGAGTTTCAGATCGAAGCCGAGCTCGACTTCAATACTGATGCTTTTAAGCGCTTTCTCGGCTTTTTCATGCGGCACTTTGAAACGTTCGTCCGGAGAAATCTCGTTGCCATAACTCCATTCGTGAATCCCCATTTTCTGGGAAACAAGATTCATCATTGCCGGTGGTCGTACGACCACATTTTCACCGTTCAATAATTTATCAATCGAAATCGCCGCTTCATGGCCATGCGCCACCGCCCAGATAATATTCTTCGGCCCGAACGCCGCATCGCCACCAAAGAATACTTTCGGCAGACTCGATTGGAAAGTGTGCTTATCCACTACCGGCATACCCCAATCGTCAAACACGATACCAATATCGCGTTCAATCCATGGGAAAACATTTTCCTGGCCGACGGCAATCAGCACATCATCGCACTCTACCAATTCATCGGGCTCGCCGGTCGGCACCAGACTGCGCTTGCCTTTGGCATCAACGATGGCTTTGACTTTCTCGAACATCATTCCCATCAATTTTCCATCACGATGTTCGAAACTTTTCGGCACCATGAAGTTGATAATCGGAATGCCTTCATGAATGGCATCTTCTTTTTCCCAAGGCGAGGCTTTCATCTCATCGAAACCGGACCGCACGATGACTTTGACTTCATCGCCACCCAAGCGGCGCGATGAGCGGCAGCAGTCCATTGCGGTATTACCACCGCCGAGAACAATGACGCGCCTACCAATTTTTGTAATATGACCAAAAGATACCGACGACAACCAATCGATACCGATGTGGATATTCTCTTTCGCGTCCCAACGACCCGGCAAATCAAGATCACGGCCACGCGGTGCGCCGCAGCCGACAAACACGGCATCGTAATTTTCGGTCAATAAAGATTTCAGTGATTCAATTTTTGTGCCACCACGAAATTCAACACCTAAATCCAGAATGTAGCCAGTTTCTTCATCAATCACCGCTTCGGGCAAACGGAAGCGCGGCACTTGTGTACGCATAAAGCCACCGGCTTTCGGATCGCTGTCAAACACAGTCACGTGATAACCGAGCGGCGCTAAATCACGGGCAACCGTGAGCGACGCAGGACCCGCGCCCACACACGCAATGCGTTTGCCATTAGGCGCGGCAACTTTGGGTAAGCGATGACGAATATCATCTTTGAAATCGGCGGTAACGCGTTTGAGCCTGCAAATCGCCACCGGTTCTGGTTTCTCGCCATTATTTTCTTCGACGCGACTACGGCGACAGGCAGGTTCACAAGGTCGGTCGCAGGTTCGCCCTAAAATACCGGGGAAAACATTCGACTCCCAATTAAGCATATAGGCGTCGTCGTAACGGCCCGCCGCAATCATCCGAATGTATTCGGGAACCGGCGTGTGGGCTGGGCAGGCCAATTGGCAATCAACTACTTTTAGAAAATAAGACGGGTCACGAATATCGGTGGGTTGCATAAGAACTCAGTTCCTCCGCTGCCGCAATGATGTTGCGAAGCACTGGCGAGTTACCGACAGCGCGCCTGTAAACAATCTAGCCAGAGTCTATCCGCTTGTTGATCAGGATGGAACCGGGCGAGGTGCGAACCACTACATGCTGCATTACGGGATAAGATAGCGGAGTATGTCTGAAGCACACGATGCACCATTCGCCGAGCTAGACCCCGACCGCATCCTCGAAGCCGTGGAAGCTCTCGGCTTTGTTTGCGATGGCCGCGTGCTGGCCTTGAACAGCTATGAAAATCGCGTTTATCGAATTGGCCGCGAAAACGACAAGCCAATGGTCGTCAAGTTTTATCGACCTGAACGCTGGACCGACGAAGCCATTCGAGAAGAACACAGCTTCAGCGCCGAATTAGTGGCTGCCGACATTTCCGTGGTCGCACCCTTAATGATTAACGAGCAAACGCTGCATCATGATGAAGCATTGCGTTTCGCATTATTTCCGATGCAAGGCGGCCACGCACCCGAACCTGGTGATAAAGAAACCCTGATTCATATTGGTCGCGCCTTGGGGCGATTGCATTCGGTAGGCGCATCGAAAAATTTTAACCATCGCGAAAAATTGGGCATCAAAAATAAAGCCGAACAACCCGTGCATTATTTACTTGAAGCCCATTGGTTGCCGCCCGCACTGGAAGATAATTTCATTGCACTTTGCGAACAACTTATCGATCAAATTGAAAACGCTTGGCAACGCGCCGATAATTTTGAAACTTTACGATTGCACGGCGATTGTCATCCGGGTAATTTATTGTGGCGCGACGACACCGTGCATTTTGTTGATCTGGACGATGCACTCACCGGCCCGGCTATGCAGGATTTGTGGATGCTGCTCAATGGCTCGCGTGAAACCCGTGCGCAACAATTAGGCTGGTTACTGGAAGGCTATGAAGTTTTCCGGAAATTCAACCGCGCCGAACTACATTTGATCGAAGCGCTACGCGCCATGCGAATTATTCACTACCACGCCTGGATTGCCCGACGCTGGCATGACCCGGCATTTCCGGCAGCGTTTCCATGGTTTGAATCCTCGCGGCATTGGGAAGGTGTGATCACGCAGCTACAAGAACAATTGGCCGTGATGCAGGAGCCAACGCTAGTCCTGCGTTGAGGTATGACTTCACGCCCTTTCTAAAATCGCAGGTTTGAGTTAAAAAGCCTTACCACTATTCGCCATCTCGACACCGATGCATGGCCTCCATGGAGTTGTTATGAAACCTCGCTTGTTATCGGCATTATTATGCGCCGCATTGGCCACAGCGCCGACCTTCGCGGCAGATTCACTTACCGCGGTTCCCGGTGCCGATAAAATCACTACCAAAACGCTTCCCAATGGCATGAAAATTGTCGTGTGGTCTGACCACGATATCCCCAATGTCGCTTTGTACAACTGGTACAAAGTCGGCAGCCGCAATGAATATGCCGGCATCACCGGTATTTCGCATTTCTTCGAGCACATGATGTTCAACGGTACCAGCAAGCGCAAGCCGGGCGAATTTGATCGCGTGATGGAAGCCAATGGCGGTGCCAATAACGCCTATACCAGCAGCGACGTTACGGTGTATCAAGATTGGTTTCCGCGCAGCGCGCTGGATTTAATTTTTGATCTTGAAGGCGACCGCATGGCGAATTTGGATTTCGATCCGAAAGTGGTCGAAAGCGAACGCGGCGTAGTGTATTCCGAGCGTCGCTCATCGGTTGATAACAGTAATTTCGGATCGCTGATTGAACAAATTGATGCGACCGCATTCACCGCGCATCCTTATCAAATTCCGACCGTCGGCTGGCCTTCGGATATTGAAGGCTGGAAAGTCGATGATCTAAAAAACTATTACCATACCTATTACGCGCCCAATAATGCAGTGATGTTTGTGGTCGGCGATGTTGAGCCACAGGAAATTTTTGCGCTCGCCGAAAAATATCTGGGCAAAACGCCGGCACAGGCAACGCCGCGCCCGGTAACAACGAAAGAGCCCGAGCAGCAAGGCGAGCGTCGCGTGAATCTGGTGCGGGAAGGCGAAGCGCCGCTATTGGTCTTTGCCCACCATTCGGTGAGCGGCTCAGATGCCGACGCACCGGCAACGGAATTACTGATGTCGATTTTGGCCGATGGCAATTCTTCACGATTACATCAACAATTAGTTGAACAGCAGCAGTTGGTCGTTAATGTCGAACAATCTTTGAGTAGCGGCTTTGATCCCGGCCTTGCCTATATTTACGCCACGCTACCACCCGGCGGCGATTTAGCCGTAGTCGAAAAAGCATTGGATACCGAGCTGATGAAAATTTCAAAAGACGGAGTTACCGAAGCCGAATTAAACAAGGCTCGTACGCAAAAACTCGCTGGTTTCTGGCGTGGCCTTGCCACTATTTCCGGCAAGGCGCAGGCCTTGGGTTCTTATGAAGTATTCCAAGGCGATTACAAAAAACTTTTCCAGGCCCCTGCAGATTATGAAAAAGTAAGCGCTGCCGACTTAAAACGAATCGCTGCCAAATTATTCCGCCGCGAAAACCGCACTGTCGGTAGCTTTGTGCCCGCTACCAAGAAGGAAAATTGATATGAGATTATTACCGCAAACTTTATTTCTTGCGACGGCACTTGCTGCCTCTGCAACCAGCCTGGCGGCCAATAGCGCGATGCCTGCCTATGATCGAAGCATTCTGGCCAATGGCACCGAAGTTTTATTGATGGAAAAACATGATGTGCCTTTAATTGCCATCAGCGCTCGCCTGCGCGGCGGCAGTTTGTCCGACCCTGTCGGCCAGGAAGGTACCGCTTCATTACTCAGCGAATTAATGCAAAAAGGCGCCGGTAAGCGCAATGCAAAAACCTTTGCTGAAACCGTGGATAGCGCGGGCGGCAGTTTGAATACCGGAAGTAGTTTTTCCGCACTGGAAATGAATGCCGAATTCCTGTCTCGTGACGCCGATTTGATGCTAGAACTGGCCTCCGACACCTTGATGCGCCCGCGTCTTGATGCCACTGAATTTGAAAAAGTACGCACGCTGGCCATTCAATCGCAGGCAGCGGCAAAAGATGGCGATCCACGCGGTTTAATTGGCAGCTATGGCTATGCCTATCTGTATAAAAATCATGCGTATGGACGCCCGAGCGATGGCGATGAAACCAGCTTGAAAAAAATTACGCTGGCAAGCCTGAACAATTATTACAAGACTCAACTGGGTGGCGACCGTTTAATTATTTCCGTTGTCGGCGATTTCAAGGCAAGTGAAATGAAAGCTAAAATCGAAAAAGCTTTCGGCGGCTGGGGCAAAGCCATCGGCGTATTGCCAACGATCACCGCAAAACAAAAAGAAACCGGACGCCGCGTTTTATTAGTCGATAAACCCGGTGCTACCCAAACCTATTTCTGGATTGGTAATGTCGGCGTTAATCGTGCCGACCCGGAACGGGCTGCACAAATTTTAGTCAATACCGTTTTCGGTGGTCGCTTCACTTCCATGCTCAATACCGAACTGCGTATCAAGTCGGGTTTAAGTTATGGCGCCCGCTCGGCGCTTGATCGTCTAGATCAACCCGGTGCGGCCTTCATAAGCTCCTACACTCGTATTGATGCAAGCGTGCAGGCCATTGATCTGGCCATCGCCACGCTGGATCGTCTGCACAAAGACGGCATAAACAACGAGATGCAGGAATCGGCAAAAAACTATGTACTCGGTCAATTTCCACCGACACTGGAAACCGGCCCGCAAATGGCTGCCAAAATGAGCGAGCTGGCACTTTTCCGATTAAATCGTGATGAAGTGGATAATTACGCTCAAAATATCCGCAGCACCACGCCGCAACAGTTTTCAAAAGCCGTTGACGTTTACCCGAGCAGCAATGACCTGGTCATCGTATTGATTGGCGATGCCGCAAAAATTCGCGACAGCGTCAAAAAATACGGCCCCGTCACCGAAATGAAAATCAGCGAACCGCGCTTTTCACCTTGAAGAATTCGTAACTCGGGTCACGCTCTATTGACCCGGGTTTTTCGAAAGAACTCCCGGTAGGAGCGAGCTCTGCTCGCGATAAACCTGCGAAGATCTACCAGCAATATCGAAAAGCCCACGGCATTTTTTATTAATTCGATTAAATCTACGCTATGCGTTGTGCATTATCGCAATCTGGTTCGCGAGCAGAGCTCGCTCCTACGGGATAGCTTGCCGCTGATTTTACGGAACCCAAAAAACAACAATCTGCTAATCTATGCCTTGGCAACACAAAATAAACTCCGTGCATAATTTACAGCGCCGCGCCTTCTGGCACATACATTTCTGCGTATTGCTTTGGGGCTTCACCGCTATCCTCGGCAAGCTCATCACCCTGCCCGCTCAGGCGCTGGTGGTATGGCGCATGGCCCTAGTTTGTGGCTTCTTGGCTATGCTGCCAAAAGTATGGCGCGGTATCACCGCACTAAAACCAAAACTGATCCTGACCTATGCCGGTATCGGCATTATTGTTGCCCTACATTGGCTCACATTTTACGGAGCAATAAAATTATCGAATGCTTCGGTGGCAGTGAGCTGTCTGGCTTTAGGATCGATTTTTGCTGCCTTGATTGAACCGATACTCACCGAAAAACCTTGGAATAAAAATGAACTCTTAATCGGCATTCTAGCGGTCCCAGGCGTTATCCTGCTTGTTGGCGGCGTACCGCTTTCCATGCACACCGGAATTATTGTCGGCATTATTTCTGCTTTCTTGACTTCATTATTTGCTGTCTTGAATAAACGCTATGTGCATGACGCCGAACCCGAATCGGTCACCTTTATTGAAATGTCGTCGGGCGCATTATTTTTAACTGTTGCGAGTATTTTGTATTTCGGTACCGATAAAACCTTGATGATTCCCGATAACCATGACGCTATTTTATTATTGATACTTGCACTCGTCTGCACCTTGTTTCCGTTTATTTTATCGCTGCGTGCGCTGCGGCATATTAGTGCTTTCACAACACAACTGGCGCTAAACCTCGAACCGGTCTATGCCATCGTGATTGCGGCATTATGGCTGAAGGAATACGAAGAACTTACACCGCAGTTTTATCTGGGTGTGAGTATTATTTTACTGGCCGTTTTCGTACAGCCAGCCGTGCTGGCGATCAAACGCAGATCCAACAAGACCAAATACTAAACCGTGGGAGCGTCCGTCAGGCGCGAAAAACGAAGAACGGATTGAGCAACTAACTGGCATTTCTGATCTTCCCGTAGGAGCACTCACGAGTGCGATGACAGATTGCAGCAATCTCCGATCTTTTCTAGCGGCACCAAGACCACAACCATAGTGTCGCAGATCTGATATAGAACTCGTGGGTGAAATTCAGCCGGAGAGCACCCTTGTGTATCTTTATCTCACCTTAAATCGATGACAAAAATTCGAGTAATTGCTGACGTTGAAGTGGCGTTAAGCGTAAATACAAATCGCGCGATCTTGCCGCTTCGCCGTCGTGCGCTCTGATCGCTTCGTCCACCGAACCTGCACGGCCATCATGCAGATAGGGAGCACTTGCACGCAAACCCCAAAGCGGCGCTGTCTTCATCTCGCTGCCTCGAGCTATACCTTGCTCAATGCCATCACCGAGTTTTCCCATATCGTGCAATAACAAATCCGAATACAAATTTACCGCTACGCGATCAAGCGCTTTTACAGGATTGGCCGCTGTCAGCATTTGTGGTTTATGGCAAGCGGAACAATTGGTTTGTGCAAATAGTACCGCGCCCGATCGCGATGAATTAGTCAATGGAACCGCCGGGGGTGGTGCCAGGAATCGCATAAAATCGGCGGCCACATCAATATCACCTTTGCCAGTAGCAGGATCAACGGTATCTTCTGGATCCATGACATGGTCGTATCTCGCTAATCGGGCGCTATCACCATTGGGCGCATTTTCGCTTGGAAAAAAACGACTGGTAACTCCCATTTCATTGAGATAAGCATCGCCAGCAAATGTTAGCAGGCTCGATTGCTGCGCTTTCCAACCGAAACGTCCGATACGCTGTTTGCCGCTGGCCACATCGTCCACCAATGATGGCAAACCTTTGATACTTGCATATCTAATGCCGTTGGCATTGCTCGGCATCGGGGTATTGAGTGACACCTCGGCTTGCCTTGCTGCGTTCAATAATATTGCTTCGTCTGAAATGGCTTCAATCAAACCCATGCCAAATAGAGGGGTGGATTGACGGCTTGCAATAACATTGGCCGCCGCTGGTACTAATTCCATAACACCGGGATCGATCGCGTCTTTTTGTAATAGCGAGCCACCAATGGCATCGAGCGAATCGAAATGACCATTCACCGTGCGGCCAAATCGCGTTACCACGAGTGCCGAACTGCCGCCCAAAGCAGGTACCGAATGACAAGCAACACAGGAGCTATTGTTGAAGATCGGGCCGAGTCCGCCTTCAGCGTCTTCAACATTGGTAAATTCATCCATGCCTGATGCAAACGCCGTCAACTCTAGTGCCGTAAGATTTTGTAGCGGTGCGCCAAAGCCAGCGACGGGCATTGCTTTGAGTGCCTGCACGGGATTAGGTTTATGCCGCTTCGCCATGCGCTTGGCGATTTCGGTAAGCGCCTGCACTGGCAAATTGAACACCAATAACATGGATAAGGTGAGCACACTTAAACCGAGAATTCGCGAGCTGCGTTTTGAAATTATCATGGTCTTGCTCCCATTGAATCTCCATCGCGCGGCGGTGGTGGTGGGCAAGCATCCTTGTCAGCACGCTGGTTTTGACCTGGACCACGACCAGGCATTCCACCTTGATGCGCGCCAGCGTTTTTTGAGTCCGAACGCGGCGGTGGCGGCGGTGGACGATGCGTTTTTTCCCATTGCTGAAACTGGCTCATTTGTTCGGGCGATAATACTTTGGCTATTTTTGTGTTCGATTGAGCCTTGGCGGCATCGCCATTTTCTTGGCCTTGCTCATGAATTTTTCTCATCGCTTCGTGGCGTTCTTTTAGCAAGGTTGATAGAGCATCACGTTGATTGCCCTGCAAGCTCAACACCGTCGTCAGCTCGGCCATTGGCGGCCCGGGTGGCCGACATGATGAAGATTTGGGTCCTTTTTGTTCTTGATTATTGGGGCCAGCAGCGGCATTGGCAGGCGGTTGGTTTTGCGCCTGCGCTAATACCGAGGTGGCAAGCAAAAATGTAAATAGCCATTGGCGGGGCGATGGTCGATTCATGACTCAATTCCTCAGAACGTACCGGGGTATCGGCCATCACAGGCTAACGAGTCATTTCGCAATCACAGTGCAGAAATTGTGGAGATTGTGTGGAGACTTATCATGCAAAGTTCTACCAGCCCGACAATACCGTTACCATGCTTACACTTCTCATGAATTGTTTGACCCAATGCATATGCAGCTTCGTCTTTGGCCACGTCTGTTTATTACTTTTGCAGCCTTAAGCATTTTTGCTTTATTGGCATTTGGCCTGCTGCAACAAAATAATTTTCAGCGCGGCTTTCTCGACTACCTAAATCGCCTAAGTTTGGAACGGCTTGATGAACCTGCTCAACAGCTCGGCGTACGTTACACACAGGAAGGCAGTTGGCGCTTTGCAGAAGGCAATGAGCGTGAGCTTTTATCGGCTTTAGGACTCGCTGCCGAGCAAGCCAATCTAAATCAGGCACCACCCCGTCGCGATGAAAATGATTTCCGCCGGCCACCACCACGTCGCGATGAAAATGATTTCCGTCGGCCACCACCGCCTCGCGATCAAAATGATTTCCAGCGGCCACCGCCGCGTGATCGAGTACCGGAGTTTGCCGATCAGCAGCAAGAACGACCCAGACCTCCACGGCGACCGGCCGGTCCGCTGGATTTAGCCGAACGACTGCTTTTACTCGACGCCGATGGCAATAGGATAAACGGCAATTCAGAAGTGTCGCGTCAATCACCGTTCATCATCATAAAAAGCGAAGGCCAAGTTGTCGGTAAATTATTACTACAACCACTACCCAGTTTACGCGGCGGTATTGATGTCGCATTTGCCAACAATCAGATTAAGCATGCCGGTATTGCCGCGCTCATTGTGCTAATCGGCGCACTGTTGGCAGCCTGGGCATTATCACGCTGGTTGTTGGCCCCCATTCGCGCACTTGGCCAAGGCGCACGCAAACTGGCAGCCGGTGAATATTCCACGCGATTACCTGCCAAACGAACCGATGAGCTAGGTGAACTGGCTATCGATTTCAATCATATGGCGAGTACTTTTGAAGCTCACCAAAAATCACGGCAACAATGGAGCGCCGATATTGCCCATGAGTTACGCACGCCACTAAGTATTTTGCGTGGTGAAATTCAAGCACTGCAAGACGGCATACGCCAGCCAAATCCCGAAACGCTGGCATCGCTACAAAACGAATGTGGCCGCATGGAAAGTTTGGTCGAGGATTTATATCAACTCACCCTCTCCGATGCCGGTGCACTGAGCTATCGTTTTGAAACAATCGATCTAGCGGATGTCTTGCATGAAGCGAGCAATGCGCAGCAAGACGCCATGCGAAATGCTGGTCTGGAATTAAAATTAATTTTATCACCCGAACTGCCAATGCTTGTCCGTGCAGATCGACAACGACTAGCGCAATTATTTAGCAATCTACTGAGTAACTCACTGCGTTATACCGATGCACCAGGTCGCGTGACCATAAAGGCAACACGTTTAAATAAGTTTTGGCAAATCAGTATAGAAGACACCGCACCTGGCGTGCCAACAGAATCACTCGAGCGCATCTTTGACCGCCTGTATCGCGTTGAACCTTCACGCAGTCGAAGCTTTGGTGGTGCAGGCCTGGGCCTGTCGATTTGCCGAAACATTGTCACTGCTCACGACGGCAGTATCGTGGCAAAAAACTCCATGCAAGCGGGCTTGCTGATTCATATTGAACTACCCGTTAGTGAGAACTGAAATGGAGCAAGCGCCGCTGGTTCTTATCGTTGAAGACGAGCCAAAACTGGCCGCATTATTACAGGATTATTTGCTGGCGTCAGGCTATCGCGTTGGCATTCTAGATAATGGCAATCTTGTCGCCGCCTATGTTCAAACGCAAAAGCCTGCATTGGTATTACTCGACGTAATGTTACCGGGCAAAGACGGCTTAAGCGTCTGCCGTGAAATCCGCATTCATAGCCTCATACCCATCATCCTATTGACCGCAAGAGTCGAAGAAATTGATCGCTTGCTTGGGCTTGAACTCGGCGCCGATGATTACATCTGCAAACCCTTTAGTCCGCGCGAAGTCGTCGCACGCGTTAAAGCAGTTTTACGGCGCACGCAACAACCACTGGAAAGCGCAGCGACTTCCCCCTTGCAACTCGACGAAGAAAAAATGCAGGCCCGCATACACGGCAAACGTATTGAATTAACACCCGTCGAGTTTCGTTTGCTCCGCGCACTCGCCTTGCGGCCCGGCCATGTGCTTTCGCGGACAAAACTCATAGATGTGCTTTATAACGACCACCGTATCGTGAGTGACCGCACCGTTGATAGCCATATTAAAAATTTACGAAAAAAAATTACCGAAGCCAATAAAGGCAGCGACCCGGTCACGTCGGTATATGGGCTTGGTTACGCGTTAGACTGGGGCAAGGAAGACACTGATTAATAAATCGATTTTATTCGCGAGCACAAGGTAAAGATTATTTTTTGTAGGAGGGCCTTCTAGGCCCGAAAAACACCAGCCCTGAGAAATATTTCTCGTAGGAGCGAGCTCTGCTCGCGAAAGGCGCCACGACAGATTTATTCGCGAGCAGAGCTTACGATTATTTTTTGTTTTTTGTAGGAGGGCCTTCTAGGCCCGAAATACACCAGACCTGAGAAATATTTCTAGTGGGAGCGAGCTCTGCTCGCGAAAGGCGCCACGACAGATTTATTCGCGAACATACCTCGCTCCTACAATTAGGCGATATCGCAATCTGTATAAAACGTCGGGCCGGGGCCCGACCTACCGGGTTGTAATTTTAAGTTCCCTGACGGTACTGGTCACCGATTTTCTTAATATATCGGCAAGCATCGTCGGGGAGCACTGCGCTTGACCCAACAACCATGCCGCGATCGGTGCCAGCAACATTTCGCTCAATTGAATGCTAATCAATGGCAGCGGCAATTTTTTATCGACAAGTTGTGTCGCGAGTTTGTTCTGAATCATTTCGGCTAATGTCAACCCGACTTTTTTGCGGATAGTACCGGTAAAAATTCCACGTGCCATCGCGCGGTTTTGCCAGAAGTGTTCCAGAATTTCGATGAGCTCTTCTTTTGTTGTCGTGTCATCAACCAGATTAGCCAATCGTGAAAACGGACCTTCCAGACTACTGGCAAGCAATTCATCTTTACTATTGAAGTGCTCGTAAAAAGTGGAACGCGCAATGCCCGCCTGTTCAACTATGTGCTCGATTTTTATTTCGTAGTAACGTCGTTCCAGCACCATGCCAAAAAACGCCCGATGAATCGCTTGCCGGGTTCGCAATTTGCGGGCATCGCCACTGGGCTCATCACTCGTTGTCATTTGCAACTCCTGCTTATCGGACATTGCGGCCCACGTGTCCGAGAAATTTCGCTTCCAGATTGCTATCGTTCAGCCACTCAATAGTGATTGAACGCCCATGAAAGATCAAACCACGCTCGTGAATTCAACGTCATCCTCTTCTCATCGTGTTGCCGCCATTGTACTCATCACGGCCAATGTGCTTAGTGTTCTGGTCATGGCGCATCACCCGACCGCTAGTACGGAATCGCCTACCGGCTTCATGCAAACGTTGATCTCGATACGCGGATTAAACCAGCTCGTGCATGGCGGCTTGATTGCCACCACGCTGATTACTTGGCTCTGCCTCGTCGAATTTTCGGCATTCAATCTGAAGCAGGCTCTCGTGCGTAACGGCATTCTGCTCTATTCACTCGGCACCTTTGCCATGGTGGGTGCCGCCATGACCAACGGCTTTATCATCACCCGCTTGGCGGAAGGGTTATTGCAATCCTCAAGCGATTTGCAAGCAGCTAGCCCATTACTTTTCCAGTTTAGTTGGGCGGTTAATCAAACCCTCGCCGGCTTTGCCGTAATCACAATGTGTGCCGGCATTGCATGCTGGTCCTTACATCTCATATCGGGCACCAAACACGCTCGCATTCTCGGCATTGCCGGATTGCTGATGACGACTATACAAATCGGCATGCAATGGATTCACCATGGCAATTACAATGTTCACCAAATGCTTATTTTTGTCGTATGGCATAGCCTGTGGTGCATAGCTATCGCATTGTTGATGCTGGGCAAAGCTAAGCATGCGAATGTCTAGACTGCGTTCAACTCATTGCGTTGCAAAATATTTCTCGTAAGAGCGAGCTCTGCTCGCGAAATGCACCTCGACATATTTTATTCGCGAGCAAAACTCGCTCCTACCCTTAGGCGATATTGCAATCTGTATAGAGCGTCGGGCCGGGGCCCGACCTACGAGGGAATCTGTGCCCGAGTTACCTGCTTATAAAAATTTTCGTCCTCCCGACGAAAGTCGGGACCCAGATACATCTACAAAGCCTTATCAAAACTCTACTTCGACCCAAACTTCTGGGCCCCGTTTTTCAACGGGGTGACGATGCTTCTTTTAAAAAGGTTCGCGTGGCCTACACCTGGTCACGGTTACAATGCAGATGACAGCCCGGGCATCTTCATTGCATGGCAACAGAGCGTGTGCCCGCCGGAGACTTGTTACTCAAATAAATTTAAACAATCACCATGAAAAAAAGTGATATTAATCTTGCAAGAATTCTCACCTACAGCGGCACCTTGCCACTGGTGGCTTGCGTTGTAATGATCTTTGCGCCCATCGCAGGGGTTGATGGCAACTTAGTGGCCAAGACCTACGGCGCCATCATCCTGTCTTTCATTTGTGGTATTCACTGGGCAGCATTCTTGTTCTTTGCTGAAAAATGCCCTCACCAGCTTTTGATTACCAGCAATGTACTTGCGCTTCTCGCCTGGTGTTCGTTGCTTGGCGCCCATCAGAAAATAGCGTTTGCTTTGCAGGCTTTGTGTTTTCTGATCCTGTTCGCGCTGGATTTCAGGCTCCATAATGCCGGCATACTGCCCGAGTGGTTTTATCATTTGCGTCGTAACGCCACGGTCATTGTCGTTCTTTGTCTGGCAACACTGGCGGCGCTTTCATGAAAAAACGGATTGCGATAATCGGTGCGGGCATTTCCGGCCTGACGCTGGCACAAAATCTGAAAGACCATGCAGACGTCCTTGTCTTTGAAAAATCGCGCGGCGTGGGTGGGCGTATGAGCACTCGCAATGCCGAACCCTTTTACTTTGACCATGGCACGCAATTTTTTACTGCTCGCACCAAGGCATTTCAGGACTTCATTGCGCCGCTAATTTCCAAGGGCTCGATAGCAGAATGGAAAGGCAAGGTCGTTACTTACCAAGCAGATAAATCACTGAAAGATCGTCTGTGGTTCGAACCGCATTACGCTGCCGTGCCGCATATGAATAGCCTGGGCAAACACCTGGCCGAAGGCATTGATGTGAGTCTAAGCACCGAGGTAGTACCACTAGGCGAAAAACACGCTGACGGCTGGCAACTTTTCAACAAAGAAGGAGCCGCACTGGGTGTGTTCGACTGGGTAATCTGCACTGCACCCCCCTTACAAACAGTGAATATATTTCAGACAGTGTTGCCTAATGATTCCCTGTTGCATCAAGCCAAACTGCAAGGCTGTTTTACCTTGATGATTGGCTTTCATGCACCTTGGACCAAGCCATGGATAGCAGCCAAGGTACATGAAAACCCGATCGAATGGATTGCCGTAAACTCCACCAAGCCCGGCAGAAACAAAGAGCTCACCGCCATCGTTGTGCATTCACGCAATGACTGGGCCGATCAACACATCGAAGACGATTTACAACAAACGCAGGATTACTTAATACGGCAATTTGAATCCGTAACCGGCATAGCATGTGACAAAGCCGATTATCTTTCCCTTCATCGCTGGAAATACGCGATTGTTTTAGAGAATGAAAAAACGAGATATCACCTAGACCCGCATCAACACATTGCTGCCACCGGTGACTGGGCATCGGCATCCCGCATTGAAGCCGTCTGGTCGAGTGCAGTGAGCCTTGCGAATGAGATTGTCAAATCAATCAAATAATTCGGGCAGGAACAGAGACTCATTCCAATAACGTAACCCGGGTCAACTTCACCGACCAGAGCTACCGTGTTTAATTAGAAGCGGTCTTATTTACCCGGTTTGTCTGCAAACCGCATGCTGAGCAGCAGCGACTCCAAATGTTTTTTGCCATGCTTCGACCAGACATTATAGAGACAGCCCTGCCCGGCGACCGTAACGTAAGCCAGATATCCAGGCCCCGTACCACCTTCCAGACCGTAACTGGCGTAGCTGCCATCCGACCAACGAATCAGATTCGGAAGAATTCTTGCATCGTTTTGACTCAATGCCAACGAACCAGTATCCGCAATTCCAAATGCACTGCGGGAATTCGGCTTGTCATATGCCACCGCCCAACCTCCGGAGAAATTCGCTTTTCTGGGTTTGGCAGCGGGCTCTTTATTCGCAGCCGTCAGCACCAGGATCGCTCATTTCTTCTGGTTTTGCGCCTTATACCATTGCGAATAAAACACTTCCGGCACCTGATTGGCTTTTACCGATTATGCAGCCCAAGGTGGCGACCCTGGCTTACTGGCAGCTGCAATACTGATTTGTGAAATCAGAAACATGCATGCAAGTAATCTTGCCATCGGAATTTTCCTGTCCGTGATCATGCTTAGCGACTCCAGTATATGTTCGTTAACGTCAATTAATGATTTTCCGTCATCTCGGTGCTGAAATGGTATTTATCGATCAATAGCTGTTTCAGCCGGACGATAATTTTATTGCACTCATCTGCACTCAACAATTCATTCTTGCCGGTCCATGCCAAACGATCGGCATAATCGGGAAACATCGGGGCTTCTCCCCATTTCACATCGGGACTTTCAGCGCACGGACTCCGTCCAAATAAATGCAAATGCACGCGGCGTGATGTCTTCGCAGTCTTGAATCCTTGCGGCTCGGCTTGCTCATTCAAGGCCAAATTACCAGTTTCCCAATAATTGATACAGCCGCCTTCCAGTTGCGGCAAAACTTCCAGCATCGCTTGTCCGGTCGCTGCCACCAGACAAGACCAGTGCATTAATTCGTTAGCGTTTAACTCACTTCTTTCCCACACTTCTCTCGGTGGATTAACGATAAGACTTCCGCCATCGGCACGATCAATCAAAGCAGTGCCAAAATCCGGCAATCGCACCTGCCCCCCCAAGAAGGAAAACGCAGGAATCCCATACCAGGTTCAAGCCTTGGATATCATTTCTTCAATGCTTTTTGTTTAGCCGGAAAATGTACGGATTTTATGAAGCGCTCGACTTCGGCGCGTTTTTCCGGACTTGCCGCTAAAAACTCTATCGAGAGAAATTGGTACAGCTTGCCGTCGAAATAAAAAACGCGATCATTGTATAGATTGCCATCCTTGTCTGAAATCTTCGCATGCCGGCCGACGTGACCATCGACCACATCATTCACCTTGGAGATGAGCGTCTTGCCCTCCGCTACCCCTCCTACGGTATCGTCGAGTATTTGCGCAGTGTCTTTGTCAATCTTGCCGGAATCAGCCACCATGACCATCATGGCGACTTCGCCATGATCAACGGCATAGGTTGATGTGGGAATTTCGCTGCCGTCTTCTATCTTCGACTTAGAATGTACGACTTTCGGCGCCTCGGGCATTTCGACCGAGAACGATGCCGCCTCGTCCTGAAACGTAATCCAAGTTTCCAAAGCGTAGGCTGGCAATGCAAGACTCAATGCCAAAAGTAAAAAAGAAAATTTGCGCATGTGATGCTCCTTTGGAAATACGATGAAAATACCGGTCGCCAATCGTCACACTATGCTCTAAATGCCGTCCGTTTGGAATTACGCATCCGGCAGCAGTTCACGCCAATGGCATGTCGCATTCAGACCTGGATAACTGATCGTGCAATGCACTAACCTTGTCGGCTTTTGCATTAATGCTTGTGCTGCACATATCGGCAATGTGTCAGCCATCTTAGGAGGAACTGGGGAGGAACTGGGACACCCACAAAACCCACTTCCCCTGACACCCCATCGCAATAAATCCCTACATTCCAATTCTAATGCGCACACTAAAATGAGCACATGACTCAAGCGCGCTCTCATTTAATTCCCATCGGTTCTTCGGGCAGCTACCACTGCGTGCAACGCTGCGTGCGACGTGCCTTCTTGTGCGGTATCGATCACTACACCAGTCAAAGTTTTGAACACCGCAAAGCTTGGGTCGAAAAGCGTATCGCTTTGGTCGGTGAAACCTTCTCAGTGGCGGTGTATGCCTATGCGGTGATGAGTAATCATCTGCATTTGGTTCTGCATGTCGATACCGGTGCCACCCAAACCTGGTCAGATGACGATGTGGCTCAGCGCTGGGTACGATTGTTTCCACCGAGAACCGATTCCGATGAAGCGCGCAGCTTCAAACAAAACCGATTAATCACAAATCCTTTAAGGCTCAATCTATGCCGTACACGCTTGGGCAGTTTGTCCTGGCTGATGAAATGTCTAGCTGAACCCATCGCCCGCCAAGCCAACGCCGAGGATGGGTGCAAAGGTCGTTTCTGGGAAGGTCGTTTTAAAGCGCAAGTATTGTGTAATGACAAAGCGGTACTCGCCGCGATGGCCTATGTAGATTTGAACCCCATTCGTGCTGGCATGACTTCCAGTTTGTCAGGTAGCGACCACACGAGCATTCAACAGCGAATTAAATCCGCAAAAAGTGATAACCAATTATTGCAGCAAGCATTGACGCCTTTGCACAGCACATTGGTTGCCTGCTTACCTGTTCGTTTGAGTGATTATGTGGAATTAGTCGAATGGACCGGCAAACAAGTGCGCGCCGACAAGCGTGGTGCCATTTCAAAGCAAGCACCGTCGGTACTGAAGCGCTTGCATATCAATGAGAAGCGCTGGACGACGCAAGTCAAAGGAATCGGTTCTACCTACTGGCGGGTCGTAGGTGATGTGGATGATCTGTTGGAAAAAGCAAAGCAACTCAACCAGCGTTGGCTAAAAGGCTTAGGCACCGCAATAGCGTTATCGAAAATGAAAAGCGATTAAAACCACTCGTAAAACACTATTGCCCGAAAGGGAGAAAGAAGTGTGGGCGATGATATTTTGGACCTATACAGAAAGTAAAAAACCGCCATTGAGGCGGTTCTGTTTAACGTATAAATCGAGGGCCTGTAAATTCTGGGTGTCCTTGTTTCTTCTAACGTATAAATCGAGGGCCTGTAAATTCTGGGTGTCCTTGTTTCTTCATTAATTCTGGGTGTCCTTGTTTCTTCCTTGTTTCTTCATTAATACAACCGTCAGATTGTCGTCATTTATCATTTCGACATAAACCTACCTTCGAGGCAGTGGTGCGCCACAGGCACGCCCTATGATTTAAGGCATCTTATTGCGCAAATCACTTTGGGCTAATCCTATGGCCGTAATTGAAATTGTAGCTGCCCATTGTTGATCGCTCGCGCTAATGCAGCTGACAATTGGAATTGCTCCGAAGGCGGATACTGCGCAAGCTGTGCCTGGAATAAAATTAATTCTTGGTGAGTGATCGGCTCTCTAGGTAATAGAGCGGCAATTTTTTTATCGGCAGCTAATGCTTCGCGGCTACCGAGAACAATTTTTTGTTCTGCTGCCACTTCACCATGCGATTTGACAACTTCTAATGCTGCTAGCCGTGAATCAATACGCGCCAATTGATGGTTCATTTCCGCCTGGGTGTTTCCTGTGCTGGTTGCATCCGATACTCGTTCCGTTGTGGCCGTTGATTCAGACTTCATAAGGGACATTGGTTTTGCTGGATCCTTCGCTTGATATAAAAACCAAGCTTGCACACCAATAACGGCCGATAGCATCAACACCAAAGCGGTTGATTGTCGTGACATAATTTCCTCATGCGTAAGATAAAATTTATTTTGAAATAGCAAGCGGTGAATAACGCATACATAGAGCGACCTGCCATCCGGTAAGTCGCTCTATCGACTTTTCAATCGCCGCTAGTTTTTGCCGATTTAAAGCGTGAATTATTATCAATGTAGACATAGGCGCAGGTGCCATCTGTATTCCACTGAAAATAAATATACGAATCTGTCGATACGGTGCGAATTGCATCAATAACGGTCGTATTGTATGTAAAGCATGATTTAGTCAAGCCAGCAGAGTTTATGGCCAAGCAGCCGGCTGCGGGTGTCGGACCTGCGTTATTCCAGCAGCCAATGGCTTGATTGTAATCACTAGTTCCTCGAACATCCGCCATAGCACCGACAGCATATCGACTGGTTTCGTTGATAGACACCGGGTAATTCCAACGCTGCCCAGCTAAAGCAGACCCTGCCGCACCGATTAAGCCAATGACCAATGCCGCTCCAAAAATTGTTTTCATGTACATTACATTTTCCTTTGGTTAGTCGTTCTGAAAAAACTCCAGTCCGCATCTCCAATAACGCGAGATTGCCACCATTGCGGCCATTTTAAAAAAATAAACATTGGATGATGATGATGAGACAGACGTCCCTTATCAACGAGGTCGTAATACGCCAGGCTCCGGGGCAACTTATTTATTTTGGCCGACGTAGAAATCGCCGTAGAGCCGCAGGGCGCAATACGCCCCACCATTGCGCCGAACCGACATACAAACAACAGAGCCGTAGGGCGCAATACGCCCCACCATTGCGCCGAGCCGACGCACAAACAACAAATAGATTTACAAAAATTTTTTAGCCTCGCCATCTTTGAAAATGCATCGTAGAACTTCCCGCAAACCAGCCGTTCGGCGCAATGGTGAAGCGTATTGCGCCCTACGATACTTGCGAATAAAACGTAGCCCGGGTTGCGCTTTATCAACCCGGGTTGGTGAAGCGCAACCAAGACTACGGTACTTATCGCATTGGGATAAATGAACCTGACCCCATTTTTTCTAGGCCTGTATAAAAGCTTCTAGCAAAGGCCCGACTTATCGCGTTGATGACGATTCCGCGTAGGAAAATCCCTACCAAGCTGTCATGAAATGTTGATTTTCTGGGTGTCCCAGACTTCATATGGGTGTCCCAGACTTCATAGGGGATGACGCCAAAAGAATAAGTAAAGCAGCGGATTGCAATGCTGCTTTGGCTAGTATGAATGCTGTGTTGAAAAGCATGAGTTCTCCCCGACCCTAACAACACCGTAGCCGGGATGCAATGCTTCGTCAAATAAATGAACCTGACCCCATTTTTGAAGCGTCGGGCCGGAGGCCGACTTACGGTGTTGTGTAGGGAAATCCTCAATAGCGTGTCAGGAGATGTGGATATGGTGGGTGTCCCAATCTTTGGGGGAGACAATTCTATTTAGATAATGGGAATGTAGCGGTTTCTGCGTTGATGATATCCCGCTTGATTACAACGGCACGGTCACTCGCCATATAGATGCAAACATAATCGTCGCAACCAATGAGTGGCCCTAGGTTAATTTTATTCCCGTTCGATAGCCCAACGATATGTGAAGCCGAGTCATATTTTTTCGATTTCTCTATGAATTGCTTCGCTAATACCTTGCCTTGATAGTCTGACAATAAAACAGAGAGCATTACGATCATGAAGAAAGTGAGTACAAAAAATAGAGGGAGAAAAAAACGGAACGCTGTCTTGAATCCCTGATCCATTCCATCAGCTATCTTCCGCCCGACGCTATTTACACTATTGCGCGCAACACGCATTCGAGCGCTTCGAATTCTAGCTCGAATCTTGCGGCTCGCCTTGATACCGCCCCACACAACCCAAAGGATTACAGCAGCCTCAAGAAATACGGCCAGTTTAACAACCCAACCTATGCCAGCTGTGAATAACGTGCCGAAACCGTTTAACAGCACGGCCTCAAAGCTAGATTGCAAGTGATGCCCAGCTAAACCAAGCTCGCGAAAGTAACTCTGATTGTAGACTGCCCCGAGAAAGTAGAGCCATGCGATGGTGATTGATAAAGCGATGGCAAGGTCGAATTTTTTTGACATTATTTTCTATCCTATCCGATAGCTGCCTGATTGTAGCCCGGATGAAGCGTAGCGGAATCCGGGAAGGTCTGCGGCAGGTTTTCCCGAATTACATTGCATTCCATCCGGGCTACGTCCCTAACTGCTTGCACGCCAGATATTCAGGGCGTACAAGAGAGTCATCTGGTCCAATGGAATCCCTGATAAACATCTCAAAGCACTTGTTCGTAATATCCATCGCTTGTGTCGCCTTGCAAGCGCAGGCACATGGCGGCAGAACCAATGCGGAAGGTTGCCACAATGATCGTAAAAACGGTGGCTACCATTGCCACAATGGCAGCGCCTCAAACTCCGGCACACGCTCATCGCTGAGTAACAACACATCGCCATCGACGCAATCGAAGCGAAGCGGCAAAACCTATTATCCCAATTGTGCCGCCGTGCGTGCCGATGGTGCCGCGCCGTTAAGACGTGGCGAACCAGGTTATGCAAGTCATCTGGACAGAGACAATGATGGCGTTGCTTGCGAATGAATACGTAGCCCGGGTTGCGCTCTATCAACCCGGGTTGGTGAAGCGCAACCCGGGCTACGGTGCTTCGTAGGTCGGCGCCCTTGGCCCGACAAACGATTACGAGAATACGTCAACAACACGGCAATCGATTAAAAGCGTTGGGCCAAGGCACCAACCTACAAAGCCCGACTTACGCGTTACGAAGTCGGCACAACAATCAGATTGCCCGTGATTAATCATTTCGACACGAATCCATCGCCGAGGCAGTGGTGCGCAATAGGCGGCAGTCTATGAATTAACGCACCTTATCGCGATACACGGGGTTTTCGTGTTGTAAGATAAAGCTATAAGCTTACAAGAAACATATTTTTAGAAACTATAAGGAACGTTTTAATGAACATCTCAATAGTTCAGAAACTAATTGATCAAGTAGAAAAGGAAAGAAAACTTGTTAGTTTTGATAGCTACGATCTTTCAGTACGACAATTGATGGAAATGTTTCAGAATCACGAGCTTTACGTTCCACCTGAATATCAACGCCAGTTTGTCTGGGGTGCGAACAGAGAATCCGAACTCATCGAATCCGTATTGTTAGGAATTCCAGTCCCGAATCTTTTTATGGCAACAAATAAGGATGCTACATGGGAGGTTGTAGATGGAGTCCAGCGCCTAAGTTCAATAGCACATTTCATTGGCACTGATGTTTTATTGAAGAATGTAAAAAAAGAAACCCCTCTAAAGATTTTTGGTCTTGAAAAGTTAAGCGGAATGAATGGCATGACTTTCAATGACTTGCCGAAAACAATGCAGCTTCAATTTATGACGAGACCTCTTAGACTTACAGTCTTAAATGATAAGAGTGATCTAGACGTTAGGTTCGATCTATTTGAACGATTAAATACGGGTGGAATATCTCTTACCAATCAAGAAATCAGAAACTGCGTATTTCGCGGGCCATTCAATGATGATTTACGCGAACTAGCAAATGACAATAATTTCAAAAAATCCATTCACCTCAAGCCTAAAGATAAAAATAATGGAATGAGTGAGGAACTAATACTTCGATTTTTTGCATTTCTTGAAAATTACAATACATTCGATCACAGCGTCGAAGGCTTTCTTAATGAGTTCATGAAATCAAAGTCCAAAGATTCGCTGAGTGCCAGCAGCAAAAAACTGTTTAAAACTACATTCACGTTACTAAATGAGAATTTATCAAACGGAGTAATGCGAGGGGATAGAGCAATCACGCCGATAAATCTTTTTGAAGCAATTTCAGTAGGCCTAGCTCTCGCAATCATGAAAAACAAAGGTAAACTTGCACCTGCCAAGTTAAAAAAATTGCCAAAACTTCTTAATGACGAGTCACTAAGAAAATGGACAACTGGTGCTACAAACAGCAAGAAAAGCGTCACTGGAAGGATCAATCATGTCAGGGATGCACTGATTTGAGCCTACCTAATGCACGAGCTGTATTCTCTGAGCGCATGATGGAAGTGCGACATAGCTATGCCAGTTTGCGCGAAATAGAAATAGATCTATTTAAATCGTTAAACAACAACCCGTCTTTAACTGATCTACCAAAGCATCATCTTTGTGCGCGGGGACTTTTTTTTGTACATTTATATGGCTTATTCGAATTCTCTGTTAACTCAGGCGTATCTGAGTATTTGCGATTCGTAGCAGGACAAGAATTGCCTATTAAGAATTTCACGAATCGCGCGCTACTATATGCAATTAATTCCAATTTTCAAACCATAGAAAGCACCATTAACTCGTCAAATACATTTAATAAGCGAAAGGATTTTTTGAATCTGCTTGTTGCAGAAGACGCGCCACATTTAAATGAATTAATGTTTGCGAAAAATCTACAAAATATAGGGTCCAGAGAGTTTGCACAACTATTTGAATGGCTGGACTTGAAACAAAGCCCTTTCCCAGATGAACTACTTACAAAAAAAGGCTTTCTTGATTTTGTAGTTGAGTGCCGCAGAAAGGTATCCCATGGACGAGAGACTCCTTCCATTGTTGGAGTGGAAGTGGGAAGAATGGATGATATCAAGCTGGCATTAGATGCAATTAATGATTATGTAGAATATTTCTTTAACTGCATCGAGTTGCATATCTCAGATAATAGTTTCGCATTGAACGCAAACTCTTGACCTAGTTAAGGCCGTAAAGCCGCATTCAAAAATAATATTGAGGTAGGGTGGAACCCGCGCAGCGGTTTCCACCATTTCAAACATCATCGCAAACTTAGATGGAATCACCAACGGGCGTATCCGCCGGTTGGTGATTCCACCCTACATTAAATTCTCCGCAGATTCGCCCCCACCCTAACCCTCCCCCGTAAACGGGTGAGGGGACAAGAGCATCAAACCATCGGCAAATCCAGCCCCTGCTCTTTCGCACACTGCTTCGCAATCTCATACCCCGCATCGGCATGCCGCATAACGCCGGTGCCGGGGTCATTCCACAACACACGACCCAAACGTGCAGCCGCCGCATCGGTACCATCGGCCACAATCACTACGCCGCTATGTTGCGAGTAACCCATGCCGACACCGCCGCCGTGGTGCAGTGACACCCAGGTGGCGCCTCCGGCAACGTTCAACATGGCGTTAAGCAATGGCCAATCGGACACGGCGTCGCTGCCATCACACATAGCTTCGGTTTCGCGGTTTGGCGATGCGACGGAACCGGAATCAAGATGATCGCGACCGATCACAATCGGTGCGCTGACTTCGCCGTTGCGAACCATTTCATTAAACGCGAGTGCGAGGCGATGGCGATCACCCAGACCCACCCAGCAGATGCGGGCCGGCAGGCCCTGGAATGCAATGCGTTCTTTTGCCATGTCGAGCCAGTTATGCAGATGCTTGTCGTCGGGCATGAGTTCTTTTACTTTGGCGTCGGTTTTGTAAATGTCTTCCGGGTCGCCGCTCAATGCTACCCATCTAAACGGACCGATGCCGCGACAAAATAAAGGCCGCACGTAGGCAGGCACGAAGCCGGGGAAATCGAAGGCGTTCTTGCAGCCGACGTCTTGTGCCATTTGGCGAATATTGTTGCCGTAATCGAATACCGGTATGTCCTGTGCTTCAAACGCAAGCATGGCTTCAACGTGTACGCGCATGGATTGCTTGGCTTCCAGGATTACGTTCTGTGGATTGGTTTGCTGCTCGGCCAGATATTTTTCCCAGCTCCAGCCAATCGGCAGATAACCGTGCAATGGGTCATGTGCCGAGGTTTGATCGGTAACCGCATCGGGCCGAACGCCGCGACGCACTAACTCCGGCAAAATTTCGGCGGCGTTGCCTAACAGAGCAATCGAGACGGCTTTGCCCTCACTGCAGTATTTTTTAAGACGTGCGAGCGCGTCATCAAGGTCATTGGCTTGCTCGTCGACATAACGGGTTTTGATGCGCATATCGATACGCGATTGCTGGCATTCGATATTCAGCGAGCACGCGCCGGCCAACGACGCGGCGAGCGGCTGCGCGCCACCCATGCCGCCAAGACCGGCGGTAAGAATCCATTTACCTTTCAAACTTCCGTTGTAGTGTTGGCGACCCATTTCGACGAACGTTTCGTAAGTGCCCTGCACAATGCCTTGGCTGCCAATATAAATCCACGAACCGGCCGTCATTTGGCCATACATCATCAGGCCTTTTTTATCGAGCTCGTTGAAGTGTTCCCAGGTGGCCCAATGCGGCACCAGATTCGAGTTCGCGAGCAATACGCGCGGTGCATCGGCGTGCGAGGGAAATACGCCGACCGGTTTGCCTGATTGAATCAATAGCGTTTGGTTGTCTTCAAGTCTTAGCAATGTTTCAAGAATTTTGTCGTAGCTGGCCCAATCGCGTGCGGCCCGACCAATGCCGCCATAGACCACGAGTTCCTGCGGATTTTCCGCGACTTCGTCGTCAAGATTATTTTGAAGCATGCGATACGCCGCTTCGGTCAGCCAGCTTTTGCAATTCAAAGTTGTACCACGCGGGGCGCGGATGCTGCGGGTTTTATCGATACGACTATTGGGCATAGGTTTACTCCTGATGCGCCAATTATCGCCTAGCGGATGGGTTTGAGATAGCAGATGCCCTCTGTGCTATCTCAGGAGGGCTGTCAGGCTGAAGAAACCTGGAAGTATTCGCGCCTGACGGGTGCTCCCACGTTGCTATGAGGATTAACTTGAACCCAACAAAAAAGGGCCTTTCGGCCCTTTTTTGCTTGGGAGCAATGTAAGGCCCGAATTGTCTGGGACTGTTCGCGGCTTACACCGCTCCTACACAAGATGGCTTGATCAACGGTGAATCTGGATGGACGGGTCTAAACGCTCCAATGCTTCACCAACCGTGGTGGCACCGCTGCGGTCTATATCGTCTTTAT
>JAYSQD010000024.1:0-6086 GCA_043721835.1 Arenimonas sp.
CGTAGGAGGCCGCTTGCGGGCGACTTGGGCATGCAATGCTGCCTACTACAAGTGCATAATCCGGTAACGGGAGAACGCCATGGCAGATCCATCCGATAGTCTGATTGGCGCGTTACTGCTTGAAGCCTTAAATCTAGCCGAGCCCGCGCGTGCCCAATGGTTACGCGAGCTGGAAAACCGTTCTCCCGAGCAAGCTAAACAAGTCCGTGACTTGCTCAATCAAAATTCGATGCCATCAACACAAGTCTTGCAGATCGACGACACCCATAAATCCGGAGCTCGCACGTTAAGTGATACTGCCCGGATTGGGCCTTATCGATTATTGCGCCTGTTAGGGCAGGGCGGCATGGGCGAGGTTTGGTTGGCAGAACGGGCCGATGCCGCCTATTCAAAACAAGTCGCGATTAAATTTATCGCCACGTTTTTAGGTAATCGTGATGCGGTGGCCTGGTTTAGACGTGAACGTCAGGCATTGGCAACGCTTGATCATCCCCACATCGCGCGTCTGCTTGATGGTGGTGAAACCGATGATGGTCGTCCGTATCTTGTTATGGAATATGTCGATGGCGTTGCCATTGATGCCTATTGTGATGGCTTGAGTCTGGAAAAAGTTCTCGAATTATTTCTGCAGGTCTGTGCCGCCGTTGATCACGCGCATCGAGCTCTTATTGTGCATCGCGATATTAAACCGGCGAATGTATTGGTGACCGGTGATGCTCAATGCAAGTTGCTGGATTTTGGTATTGCGAAAGAAATAGAAATCAATGCCGCCGATGATGCGCTGACAAAAACGCAGGCCTTCACCTTGCACTACGCCAGCCCCGAACAAATGACCGGGCAACCAATCACCGTTGCAAGCGATATTTATTCCCTCGGCGCCTTGTTGTATCGCCTGTTAAGCGGGCAGGTCATCCATGCGCAGGCAACCAACCTGCATTCGCAATTACAGGCAATAGAAACCACGAGCTTGGAAAAACCCAGCCGCGTGTTGCTGGCACAACTTAAATTTGAAGAATCGGATCGCAAAAAACGTGCGCGCAAACTTCAGGGTGATCTCGACGACATTGTGATGAAGTGTCTGCGTAGCGAAGCGGGCGCACGTTATGGCTCGGTACGTGAATTGATTGAAGACATTCATCGCTATAAATCGCATGAACCGGTGCTGGCCCGTCGTGGCAATGTCAGTTATCGCGCAACAAGATGGTTACGCAGAAACTGGTTGGCCGTTGGCGCGGCGGTTGCATTGCTACTCACGTTAATGGGCGGATTATTTGCAACGGTGTGGCAGGCACGCGTTGCCGAGCAGCAACGGATATTGGCACAAAAGCGTTTTGATTTGTCGCGCGCATTGGTAAAAGATGTGTTGTTCGATTTTCAGGATAAATTGGCCGGTGTGCCTGGCACTATCGAGGCAAGAAAACAATTGGTCTCGCGTACCAAAAAATATTTGCAGGACCTCAGTGTCGATGCACAGGACAATCCTAATTTACTAGCGGATTTGGCCTTGGTCGAACGTCGTCTTGGTGAAATTAGTGGTAATCCGCAATTTCCCAATATTGGCGATACAGTCGCTGCACGTCAGCACTACGAGCGCGCCGAAGCATTATCACGACGCGCTGTTGCGCTGAATCCGGACGATCCAAAGCTGGCCTTGGGGCTTGCGCTTATTTTGTCGGCGCGCGGCACGTTTGCATTTTGGGATGATGATTTAAAACTCTCGGAAGCTTCCTATCGGGCCGCTATTGTTCTGTACGACGCCGAGCTCAAACGAAACCCCAGCAAAGCACTCTCGCTCCAGCGTGATACTGCCTTCATCGGCCTTGGTGATGTGCAGCACTGGAACGGCCAGTTGAACGAAGCGTTAGCGACTTACAATAGCGTTTGCAATTTGCGTGTGAAGCAGGCAGCGACAGATCCCGAGATGATTGATTTTGCCGGTAATTGTCACACCCGGCGTGCCGATACGCTGGCTTGGCTGGAACGCTATCCAGAAGCGACACGTGAAATCGATTTGGCCTTGGCGATTGATATTGCCAATATGAAAAAAGCCCCTGACGACAATCACTACGCGCATGGTTACATCACCACCCAATCCAAGCGTGGAGAAATTTTGGATTGGTCGGGCCATAAGGAAGAAGCGCTGGATGCCATGAGCAAGGGGCTTGAAGTCGCCGAAAGAATGGCACGTAGCGACACAAACGATTTACGCTCGGCCCGCAATGTAGCGTTGATGCACAGCAATCGCGGCGATGTATTACTCGCGATGAAACGAACCGATGAAGCGATTGCAGATTATCGGGCAGGATTGGAAGTCAATATCGCGCTTCAGAAAAAAGCCCCGACGCAATCTGAATACCAACGCGATGTTGCCGCTTCCAACAAGCGTGTCGGCATGGCTTATTTTCAAAATGGCCAAGGTCTGCAAGCCGCCGAGTATTTGGATGTCGCTTTGAAATATGCACGCGAGCGTTTTGGGGGAAACCCGAAATCAGCCACGGCGCGACGTGATCTGGCTGTGGCACTGGGTGATCGAACCTTGACGACCGGTAAGCTGAGCCTTCGTTGCGACTTCGCGGCTGAAGCTTTAGCGCTCTGGCAGGGCTTGGAAAAAGACGAAATCCTCACACCAACCGACAAGCCGCAATTGCCCATGCTGCAAAAAATTATGACCAAGGGGCTCGCCTGTGATCGCCCGGGCTACCCGGGCGTAACTGACGCCACCTTATTGCACTGACTGCGAGCTTTGCCGCTGGATTTGCCTGAACTCGGTGTATTGGGCTAAAATGCACAGCTCGATTCGGGCGGTTAGCTCAGCGGTAGAGCACTACCTTGACATGGTAGGGGTCACAGGTTCGAACCCTGTACCGCCCACCACTCTCACGAGTGGAACGATGAATTCAACAACACAAAGGATCAGGTGGCCTGTAATTGGGGCCGAGCGTGCGACATGAGTACTACCAACTGCCACTGCTGAATTCCTCAGGTTGCCCTATTAGCAAAGGACGCCTGACGCGTCCTTTTTTGTTTTCCACGTTTTATTTTGCAGCGATTTCGCGAGCAGAGCTCGCTCCAACTCAGAAGAAAGCCCATGATCAATATCACTCTTCCCGATGGCAGTGTTCGACCCTTTGAGTCGGCGCCTACTGTATTCGACGTGGCTGCCAGCATTGGCGCCGGTCTTGCAAAAGCGGCGCTCGCAGGCAAAGTTGATGGTGCCTTAGTCGATACCAGTTACCGCATCGAAAAAGATTCTTCGCTGGAAATCGTGACTGAAAAACATGTCGATGCGCTCGAAGTATTGCGACATTCCACGGCACACTTGTTAGCGCAGGCTGTGCAGCGCTTGTACCCGGGCGCGCAGGTAACGATTGGTCCGGTGATTGAAAACGGTTTCTTCTACGACTTTGCCTACGAGCGTGCATTTAACTCTGACGATTTGCCAAAGATTGAAGCTGAAATGCTGAAAATTGTGAAAGAGGCCAGCCCGGTTTCGCGTTCAGTGAAATCACGTGATGAAGCGGTCGCCTTTTTCAAGAATATGGGCGAGCACTACAAGGCTGAAATTATTGAATCGATTCCGGCTACTGAAGATTTGTCTTTATATTCTCAGGGTGAATTCACTGACCTGTGTCGCGGCCCACATGTGCCTAGCACCGATAAACTGCGTGCTTTCAAATTGATGAAAGTCGCCGGTGCCTATTGGCGTGGCGATTCCAATAATCAAATGCTGACGCGTATCTATGGCACGTCTTGGTTGAACGATAAGGATTTGAAAGCGCATCTCACACAATTGGAAGAAGCCGAAAAACGTGATCATCGCAAAATCGGCAAAACGCTTAATTTATTCCATCAGCAAGAAGAAGCCCCCGGCATGGTTTTCTGGCATCCAAAAGGCTGGGCACTGTGGCAAGTGGTCGAACAATATATGCGTCGCGTTTATCGTGATTGCGGTTATCAGGAAGTACGTTGTCCTCAAATTTTGGATGTCAGCCTGTGGAAAAAATCCGGTCATTGGGACAACTACAAAGACAATATGTTTTTCACCGAATCGGAAAAACGTACTTATGCCGTGAAGCCAATGAATTGCCCGGGCCATATTCAAATTTTTAATCACGGCTTGCATAGTTATCGCGATTTGCCGATTCGTTACGGCGAGTTCGGTAGTTGTCATCGCAACGAGCCTTCGGGCGCGCTGCACGGCATCATGCGTGTGCGCTCATTCACGCAAGACGACGGCCATATTTTTTGTACGCCGAATCAAATCGAATCCGAAGTAACGGCTTTCCATCAGCAAGCCATGAAGGTGTATTCCGATTTTGGTTTTAGCGAGATTTCCTTGAAGATCGCCCTGCGGCCTGAAAAACGCTTGGGCGATGACGTCACTTGGGATAAAGCCGAGAATGCACTACGTGCGGCCTTGTCCGCCTGCGGCGTGCAATGGGAAGAATTACCCGGCGAAGGCGCCTTTTATGGCCCGAAAATCGAATATCACATGCGCGATTCTATTGGCCGTGGCTGGCAAGTAGGCACCATGCAGGTCGATTTCATGATGCCGGAGCGTTTGGACGCCGAATATATTGACGAGCATTCCAGCCGCCAATATCCGGTCATGTTGCACCGGGCCATCGTGGGTTCGATGGAGCGCTTCATCGGAATTTTGATTGAAAACCACGCCGGTGCGCTGCCTACCTGGCTCGCTCCCGTGCAAGTGGTTGCGATGAACATCACCGATGCGCAAGCCGATTATGTCGATGAAATTCGTAAAACCCTGGCAAATCAAGGCTTCCGGGTCGCCGCCGATTTGCGCAACGAAAAAATCGGCTATAAGATTCGCGAGCACGCCATGCAGAAAGTGCCTTACCAGCTGGTGGTCGGTGACCGCGAGCGGGAGCAGGGCTTGGTAGCCGTGCGTACCCGCAGCGGCGAAGATTTGGGCGCGATGACTTTAGACGCTTTTATCGAAAAACTGCGCAACGAAATGCCCTTGGTAGGGTAAACTACCGGTTCTAACATCCGATTAACGCTTGAGGACACACGCATCAATACGCCAGCAACAGAAAAAGGTAACCGCAAAAACCAAGATATCCGCGTACCCAAAGTACGTGTGATCGGTGCGGATGGGGAAATGGTAGGTGTACTTTCACGCGATGAAGCACTGAGCCTAGCCGAAGAGTCCGGCATGGACCTCGTGGAAATTCAGCCGCAGGCTGATCCACCGGTATGTCGCATCATGGACTACGGCAAATTCAAATTTGAACTCCAGAAGAAAGCCGCCGCTGCGAAGAAAAAGCAGAAGGTGGTCGAAATCAAGGAACTCAAATTCCGCCCCACCACTGATGTTGGCGATTACGATATCAAGATGCGTAACTTGCGCCGGTTTTTAGAAGAAGGCGACAAGGTCAAGGTTAATATCCGATTCAAAGGCCGCGAAATGAGCCATCAGGAGCTCGGTCTCGCCATGGCCAAGAAAATTGAAGCTGATTTGGCCGATGAAGTCGTGATCGAGCAACGCGCTCGCCTCGAAGGCCGCCAAATGATCATGATGGTTGCGCCGAAGAAGAAATAATAGGTTTTTGTAGGAGCGCCTTTAGGCGCGACCAGCTCTTCGCAGACCTGTCGCGCCTAAAGGCGCTCCTACATAATGCACAAAGAAACACAAATAAATCTTGCCTAAGTGCCTGAGTTTCCTGCATAATTGCCGGTTCTTGGCCTAGGCTGAGTTCCCGGTTCGATATCCGGGCCCAGCACATCGGGCGAAGTCGCTATGGACCTGTCATTAATTCTTTCTGAATCAATGATCTACAAAACAGATGCGGGTAGGACGGAAAGTGTGGCGAAGGCCACCACCTGGATCAGTCAAATAAAACGATAAGGACCTCACAATGGCAAAGATTAAAATCAAGACCCATCGCGGGGCTGCAAAGCGCTTCCGGAAAACTGCTTCCGGCAAGTACAAATGCGGCCATGCGAACCGTAGTCACATCCTCACCAAGAAGTCGACAAAGCGTAAACGCGGCCTTCGCGCGACGAACATCGTTCGCAAAGAAGATTCCGGCCGTTTAGACCGCATGTTGCCTTACCTATAA
>JAYSQD010000025.1:0-1380 GCA_043721835.1 Arenimonas sp.
GCGCGCCTTCTGCCGAGTTGGTAAAGGCCATCCAAAATCATTGGGGCGTCGAGTCCAATAACTGGATCCGCGACGTAACGTTTAATGAAGACAAAATAAAAGTTAAAGCAGGCAATCAAGCGCAAGTGATGGGTAGATTGCGCGGCCTCGCGATTGAGCTAACGCGAAAAACCGGAATTAAGAATTTTCAGGCGGCGATTGAGGGTTTTATGGACATGCCGACGGTCTTAGAATCGTTTCTTAGGCAAGTGAAATTTTTAGTAACTATTCAGCACTTTTCAAAACAAAACGCTGGCAGCTCGCCCCGAAAAAGTATTTTCAACGCTTCGCTGGGGCCAATTCCGTGTTTGCGACATGTTATCAAGTAACCTCTAATGCGGCAGAAGATATGCGCACCTTCCAGAGATCGAAAGCAGCCGGATATCTTCTGTTGCACTTTGGTCATCCGGAGATCGTTTTCGGCCAGATTGTTCGTAAATGGAACAAGTGGATTCTCCATGAAACGCAACACTTCGGTCTCGAAATTCATTAGCCGCTCTAACAGGTTTCGCGCCTTGGATCGCTTTTGCCGTCCGCGCTTGCCCACATGCAACGCTTTGTCCGGTGGCGGGCATTCTACTTCTGCCTCCGCCAATATTTTCCGATAGACGCGCTTGTAGTCTTCTGCGGCGTCAAACGTTAGCTGACCCCCCGCCGCTTGGACGGCGATATTGATCTCATTGAGCAAGGCCTGCATGCGCTGCGCCCACGTGAAGTGGTCTTGTTCCCACGCGCGCTCGAGTTCACGCAAGTGATGCGCGTTGCACAGTGCGTGCAGGCAGGAATAGGTGAAATAGGGTTTGTGGTGATCGTGGACGAGAATGCCCTTAAAGCGCGGAATGATGCCAATCTCATTCGTCGCTATCGTCCCACGCTTGGCGTGGACACGAAATTGAGTCCACTTGTCATTGGACGCCGTATGCAGCCAGATTCTTTTACCGTTGATATTGACGCCAGTTTCATCCGCGTTCATCAGTGGGGATTCGGCCAGTTTATTGGCGCCGATTTCATCGAAGCGCTCCAGCAATTCATACGCCTGTACATTGAAAGTGCAGAGTGAACCTGTGCTAAGGTCGATGCCCAATTGATCGCTAAAGTGGTCTTGAGTTCGCTGGTAGGGAATCAACTGAAACTGCGACAAGTAAACGGCGTGGGCTTTTAGTTTGGCGCCATACTGGATAGGTCGCGTCACATCGGCGGGAAAAGGCGCCGTGTAGCGCTTGCCGTTCTCATCTTCTAACACTTGGGCCTGATATTCTGTCACCACCGTTTTGAATTCAATATCGATGACTTGCCGCCACTCACACCCAACTTCTTTGTATTTCATATTGCGCGGCAACG
>JAYSQD010000026.1:0-28438 GCA_043721835.1 Arenimonas sp.
GGTGTAAGCCGCGAATGCATGGAGGAATTCGCGGCTTACACCGCTCCTACGCGTAATACCAATGCCAGGGCTCGTAATTAATATCGTGCGGGTTATTGCGTGGATAGCTTAAACGGAAACCAAACGCTTCAGCATTTTTCATTAGCCAGACAAACGCAGCGGTGTTTTCAAAACTTTCTTCTGCCGGTGCTTCGTTCGGGGTTCCAATATCAATGGCGCGACCGCTGTGGTGTTCGGAATAACCTGGCGCTGCGTTGACTTTAAGAATCTCTTGCACGCTTTGTCCGCGCGCCAGTTTGCGTTTGAAAATACCGTATTGGTAGGCATGACCACGGTAACCTGAAATTGCGTCGAGCAAAATATCATCGATAGCAGCAGACTTCTGCATTTTTTTCCATGCCAGTGCCGCTTCTGCCTGCATCCAGAGTGGACGCTGGTATCGGTCAAAACCGGCGAACTGCAAACTTGTCGGTTCGGGTATTAATTCCAGCTGATGCTGAGTGCCGTAATCTGCCGGAATTCCCAGAGTATCTAAAATAAGCTGCAGTTTCAGCAAGCTTTTTTCAGGCGAAAAAATATTTTGATTGAAATAAAATTGCTCGCAGGCACGTTGCAATTTTGCATCACGTTTAAAAGTTTGCAGCCACTCATTGGTGCCGACCGCCAGATAGCGTCCGTCCGCTTTACGTCGAACCAGCCAGTCGGCTTTCGATAATAATCGCTTCACATGATTGCCGCGCCCACGCACCAAGGCGCAGGGCAGGGCTTCAAAGTGTTCGCCATTGATTAGTCGCCAATCATTTCGCTTCATGTTCTAAGCTTAACCCATTCAAAGGGGGCGTTTAAAATACAGTGTTACCAAGTGCGTATGGTAAACACTGACCAATTCCCAACCCGCTAGCCCCATTTGGTTTAACTTTTCTTGTAATGCCTCGGACTTGACCGTCAAAAAAGCAGGTTTCACTTCTATTACTTGGTACGCCCAGCGTTCGGTTGTCATCGCGTTGATCCTATGCTGGTTACTGATTTAAAAACATTAGCAGACCCATGGTCAGCAATCCCAGTGATAAAACTACCAGTGGCATTACATTGGCATTCGGTTTGCCTTGTACCCGACGTTTTATCAGTTGAATATTGTGGTTCATACGATTTCTCCTGGTGGGTGAATCAATCCGATTGTGCAGATTTTTCTTTTTCTTTCAAACGTCCGTTTTTACGTAAAGCTTCTCTAAGTACATATTCAATTTGTGCATTCAGCGAGCGTAGTTCGTCGTCGGACCAGCGTTGCACGGCGTCCAAAATCTCGACATTGATGCGCAGCGGGTAGGCTTTCTTTTCGTTCACGGCTTAATAAATCGAACCGGCATTAACAATAGGTTGGGTGCCGCGCTCACCACAGAGCACCACCAGCAAATTGCTTACCATTGCCGCTCTGCGTTCCGGGTCCAATTCCACCACGTTGCGTTTCGATAATTCACTCAAGGCCATCTCCACCATGCTAACGGCACCTTCTACAATGCGTGTGCGGGCGGCAATAATGGCGCTTGCTTGCTGGCGTTGCAGCATGGCTTGGGCAATTTCGGGTGCATAAGCCAAATGTGAAATACGCGAATCGATAACGCTGACACCAGCTTGTGACAGGCGCTCCTGAATTTCTTCATTTAAGTGTTTTGAAATTTCGGCGGCATGGCTACGGAGTGAAATTTTGCCATCTTCATGTTGATCATAAGGATAACTGGTGGCCATTGCCCGCAGTGCTGACTCGGATTGAATATGGACAAAACTTTCGTAATCATCGACGTTATAAACCGCTTCGGCAGAATCCACTACTTGCCAGACAACAACGGCGGCAATTTCAATCGGGCTGCCATCGAGGTCATTGACCTTCAGCTTGCTCGATTCAAAGTTGCGAACACGCAGCGATATTTTTTTCTTGGCGTAGAAGGGGTTATTCCAGCGCAGGCCCTGATCTTTTACAGTGCCGACATATTTGCCAAATAAGCTGAGTACTGCTGCTTGGTTGGGCTCCACCATAAACAGGCCAAATAACATCACAAATAAAACCAGACCAATCAATATGCTGATGCCGATTATCAAGCCATTCGTAATACTTACACCGGTAATAAATCCATAAGCGCTAAGCAATAAACCAGCAAAAATCGCAAGCAGCATCGGTATGCCGGAAATAGAACTGACATTTTGTTCTTTCATGATTTTTCTCCCCCGCGTTAAAGGGTCGGGGCAGGAATAAGATATCAAAATGATATCAAAAGTAAATAGCCGCGTTCAAAAAAACGGATTAAATCCGGTTTTTCAATAAAATCAGTCGCTTAGTGAATTATTCGATAGTGTAAAAGCGGTACTGGCCTTTGTTCACTGCCGATATAAATGGCATCGCCCTCGCGATTGAAGGTAATGGCCTCGGCTTGGGGCAGCCATGGGAATGAAAAACTATACGGTTTGCTCGATAGCGCTTTGGTCCAAGAGCCAGCAGCATCGCGCACATAAAAATAAACCGAGTGGTAATTCAAAACCACCAGTACGCGACCATTTGGGCTTAAATCTGCGGCGGTCACTTGTGAACGATAACGGCCATACACCGGATTTTTTTCCAGCTCAGTGGTGTCGGGCTGTGTGATGCCAGGCAGCTCACCAATTTTTACAGCGATTACATTCTTTGCGACCGGTTTCAGTGGCAAGCTAAATAATTCAGGCGGTACACGTTTTTTTGAAATTAATAATATTTCGCTTTTTGCTACATCGACTGCAACGGCTTCACAATCACGAGCGCCGTCGGGCCAGACAAAATCAAAACTCCAAGCCGGTTCGAGCGTCTGCCCGTCGCTGAGTACTTTGGGTTCTTCAAACACATAAATTTGCAGAGATTTACGAATGCCGCCGTTGTCGCCGGTATCGGAAATCAGAATGTAATTTTTACCATCGAGTTTGAAACTGGCAAGATCTTCCCAATCGATATTTTTGACGCCTTTTAGAGTGAAAGTGGCAATACGAGAGGCGTCGGTACGCATGGCAATCAATTTTTCGCCATTGCCACCATCATTAATCACCCACAGCACATCTTTATGGTTTTGCGATGGTGCCAAGCCGCTCATTTCTTCAAGCTCAGCATCGCTCTTGGTGCCGGCGTATTCCGGTGCGCCCCAGTGCGCAGCAGAACATTCAAAACTGAGCAATAACATGCAGACAATTAGCGTAAATCGCATTGGCATATAATCAATAACTAGGGGCAAGCAAGCATGCCAGATTATTGCTGATGCATGAACCCAGGCAGGCTACAATGAACCTAATTTGACAAGAATTAACCCTATGAACCCGCAAGTTATCAAGATTGGAACCCCATTAACTGAGCGTGCTACCAAGGTATTGCTATTAGGCTCAGGCGAACTCGGCAAAGAAGTCGCGATCGAGCTTCAGCGTTATGGTATCGAAGTGATTGCCGCTGACCGTTACGACAATGCGCCCGCCATGCAAGTGGCGCACCGTTGCGTCACTTTAAATATGCTGGACCCGGCCGCATTGCGCGACCTTATTGCCGATGAAAAACCCGATTTAGTCGTGCCGGAAATCGAAGCGATTCATACGCAGACCTTAGTCGAGTTAGAACAAGAAGGTGCGGTGCGCGTGATTCCGACGGCGCGTGCTGCCCGCTTAACAATGGACCGCGAAGGCATTCGCCGACTCGCTGCCGAAACATTGGCCTTGCCAACATCGCCCTATCAATTCGTTGATACGCTGGAAGACTATCGTGCTGCCGTCACTGCCATCGGCATGCCCTGTGTTGTTAAACCGGTGATGAGTTCTTCCGGCAAAGGTCAAAGTACCGTGCACCAGCCAGCCGATGTTGACAAGGCTTGGGAATACGCACAATCAGGTGGTCGTGCCGGACAAGGCCGGGTGATTGTCGAAGGCTTTATTGATTTTGAATATGAAATTACATTGCTCACAGTGCGTCACCGCGACGGCACCAGCTTTTGCGATCCGATTGGTCATTTGCAAATTGACGGCGATTATCGCGAGAGCTGGACGCCGCAACCGATGTCGGCACTTGCCATGCAACGCGCACAAGACATCGCGAAAAAAATTACTGATGATCTCGGTGGCTGGGGCTTGTTTGGTGTTGAATTATTCGTCAAAGGCGATGAGGTCTGGTTTAGTGAAGTATCACCAAGGCCGCATGACACTGGCTTGGTAACTTTAATTTCGCAGGATATCTCCGAGTTTGCCTTGCATGCTCGTGCCATTCTTGGCTTGCCAATTCCCAATATTCGAACCCATGGTTTTGCTGCTTCGTGTGCCATTTTGGCGAAGGGCTATGGCGTACCTTATTTTGAAAATGTTGATGCCGCGCTGACGCAAACCGATACCGCCTTACGTTTATTCGGCAAGCCGCGTGTTGAAGGGCAACGTCGGGTTGCTGTTAGCTTGGCACTCGGGAATAGTGTGGAGCATGCGCGCGAAAAAGCACGCAATGCCGCCGCTTCGCTGAAGATTAAAATTATTGAGTGAGATTGTCATGTCTGAATCACAAGTCTATGCGGTTTTTTTATTTCCCCAAGCACTGGACGCCTTGGGCGAGGCGATCACACCCTATTTAGCCGATGGCCCACAAGGCCCGCATATTGTTGCAGCAGAAATCGATACTGGCGGTGCGTTTTGTGAACTCACTTTGCATGGAAAAAATTCGGAAGATAAAGATATCGAACTGGAATTGATGATCCCGAGCACTATGATTCGACTGATTGTTTCATTGCATGGTGAGGGTGGCAGTTTTGGTTTTGCCTGATAAAATTCGCAGGTATGAGTTTGTGAGCATTGCTTATCACAAGATTTAACAAGCTTATAAGCCTTCAGCAAGATAAACTGCCAACGTATTGGTAATTCATGTGGATGTAGGGAAATGATTGAAATAAGCATCGGTCGTTGTTCGAGACGCCAGATACTGGGTTTATTGTTGTTGATCAGCCTGCCTTTTTCATTTCCTGTTCTGGCGTACTCGCCGGGCAAAGATGGCGTTGGGTCAATAACCACCGCCAATACCGTCATCAATACTTACTATACGGTGACCGACGCGACACGCGTGATTGGTGATGCCACGGTCACGCTAAACAGTGTGACCGGTTTGTCGGTCGGTGACGTACTCATGATTCACCAAGCACAAGGTGCGACTATCGATAGCACTGACACCGCAGCGTATGGCTCAGTGACATCCTTGAATAATGCCGGTCATCATGAGCTTGTCAGCGTACTATCGATTTAAGGCAATACCGTGACAATCAAATCCGATTGTGCAGCCGCTGGATTGCGTTATGCCTATACCGGTAGCGGAAAGATACAGGCAGTGCGTGTACCCCAATATTCAACACTTACCATTCGGGGCCGGTTCGATTACCTCGACTCCGTGGAATGACACACGCGGCGGCATTGTGGCGGCCATCGTTGACACGACGGCAAGTATTGGCGGTGCGGGTATCAACGTGAGTGGTCAAGGTTTTCGTGGCGGGGTTGTACATACTGGTCAAACCGTGTTCGGCACGATTATAGTCTCGCTTTTTCGCACCACCAATGCACTCAATGGCGCTGAAAAAGGCGAGGGCATTGCCGGTTTTCAGACAGAGTACGATGCCTTGAATGGTCGTTATGGGCGCGGCGCACCTGCCAACGGCGGTGGCGGCGGCAATGAACACAATGCCGGTGGTGGCGGTGTCGCTAATGGCAATAATGCTTTCGCTTACAATGACTTAGGGAATCCTAGCCTTGCGGTACGGGCTGTACCGTGGCGGTTTGGACGAGCGCTTGGGATTTGGAAGGCGGTACATTTTCAACGAATACTTCCAGTGGCGGTGGCCGCGGTGGTTACACATTTTCCAATAGCAATCAAAATGCGGGTGCGCTCGCACCAGGTGCAAATGCCTGGGGTGGTGATCACCGAAACAACGTCGGAGGCCCTGGCGGAAGACCGCTTACCAATGCAGTAGCTGCCTCTACAATTAACGGTACACGTTTGTATTTTGGCGGCGGCGGCGCTGGTGAAGGCAATAACACGGCCAATCAATCCGGCGCCAATGGAGGCGGCATTGTGTATTTGATTGCCGGTACTGTAAGCGGCAGCAGTACGATTGACGCACGTGGTAGTGACGGACTGCCAAACCCTTCCAGGTCACAATGATGCGCCCGGCGGCGGCGCAGGTGGAAGTGTCGTCATTTCTGCAAGCACATCTGGCATTGCAATCAATGCAGATGGTGGTACTGGTGGCAATCAATTAATTACTAACGCCGAAGCGGAAGGACCCGGCGGTGGCGGCGGTGGTGGTTTTGTTTCTGTCTCGGGGATTACATCCAGCCCTCTCGGTGGCGGCAACGGCACCACTGCATCAAGTTCGCTTACCGAATTTAACCCGAACGGTGCCACACGGGGTGCTACAGGAAATTCGGCAGCAAGTAGTGCAGTTTCCGCATTGCCGATATGCCCCAATCCGGTGACTGATTTTTCGGTCACCAAGAGCAATGGAGTGGTATTGCCGGCAACGCTGACATCCGGACAAACCACTACTTACACCCTGGTGGTGACCAATACGGGCCCATCAACGGTGACCGGCGCGCTATTGCGAGATGATCCGGGTGCCGTAGGCTTAAACATTACCGCAGTACCTTGTTCAAGTTTTACTGGCAGCACGAGTTTGCCATTGGCTGCCAATGTGACCATTGCCAATTTAATCGGCCCCGGAATTCCAATGCCCTCGATGGCGCCTGCCAGCACCATTACTTGCACCGTGACCGCGACAGTGACTGCAACCGGTTTTTGATATCTACCTATCACTAGCGTGATGGGTTTTCAAATTAGAACGATTATCTGAGCTGAAAAATTTCAGAGCTCAATATCAATCCATACCATGTGGTGATCGCTGGCATCCATCCATTGATAGCCTGCATCATCGGGTTTTAACCAGAAAACGCCGCTGCCTTTTACGCGCATATTGGCAGATGGCAGCACATAATCCAGTCGCATATTGCCGACTTTAGGTCCGAAATCACCCGTGTCTTCGGCGGGATTACCTTTATGTTTTAAATTGCCCTGTCCCACAGTCTGCGCAGACACTACCGCGCCTTCGCTGGTGGGCGTCGCGTATTTTAAAACGCGGGGATGATCCAGTAATTGTTGCATCGTACCAATGATGCCATCGCCATCAATCGGATCGGCATTCATATCGCCTGCAATAACAAAACGAGCATCCGCTGCCAGACCACCGCAAGAATTTTTGTCGTCGCATAACCATTGCGCATTCTTGTTGCTTAAATATTCTGCCCAAAGTTTTATTTCATCATGGTTGCGAGTACCGTTGCGATCTTCCGGGCCATCAAATACCGGCGGTGTTGGGTGCGACACTAAAAAATGCACTATGCCATCGGGCGTGCGAATCGGCAGATCCCAATGCGATTTTGACGATAAACGTAAACGTGCCCAAACCTGCGGTTTGTACCAAACATTGGGGCTTACAGGATTTTTCGGAATCATCGCGCCCGGCAAATCTTTCCACAATAAATTTTGAAAAGTTCTTATATTTGCCGCCTCAATCGGAAATTTCGATAACACCAGCATGCCGTATTGGCCCGGATGCAGGCCATAGCCAAAAGCATCGTTCCCGCGATCACGGCCTTCGCCGCCAATCGTGCCGTTATTGTCCAAATCCATCCCGCTTTGTACACCGGTATTCACCGGCGCAATATAGTAATACGGGTAGGAAATGGGTGTTTGATTATCCTGCGCTATCGCTAGAAAATTCTTCTGAAAGATACTCGCCGCAATACCATCAGCATCATAATCAAATTCGTTCAGCAGCAAAATATCCGGGCGTTGATGTTGAATAACGGCGGCAATTTTCTTCGCCGCTGCATCGTTTTCATTTAATCGCTTAATCAAGCCGCCTGATTCTTCGCTGTAAAGCGAGGTGTTGTAAGTTGCAAAGCGAATACTGCTGGTTTTGATGTCGGGACTATTCATAACCGGCGGACGGGTGTCGGTAAAATTGGGCTTGCCGAGTGTGTGAATGTCCGGGTCGGTACTTTGACAGCTTGTGAGAAATACCAGGCTTGCCACACAAATCAGTTGCTTCACTATTCCTTCTCCTGAAAACGCTTCCAATTTTTGCCTTGCAAAAATTCCAGCGGCTGAAAATTCCGTTTGTAATCCATTTTTTTATGTTGAGCCAGCCAAAAACCCAGATACAGGTAATTTTTATTGTGCAGTTTGGCATGTTCAATTTGTTGCAAAATAGCAAAAGTGCCCAAGCTTCGTGCCGAGTATTCGGGATCAAAAAAAGTGTAAACCGCCGACAATGAATCGGATAACACATCCGTCACCGCGACCGCTAATAATTTTGATGCTTCACGTATTTCTAGAAAGACGGTCGGGCTCCACTGGCAAATCAGAAAATTATCAAAATCTTCCGTTTCCGGATCATCCATCCCGGCTCCGGCATGACGAAAATTTAAATAGCGTTGATATAAATCGAACACCTCATCACTGCGATGAGCCGGCGTCACCGAAATTTGCAAATCTGCATTACGCTGCCAGCATCTGCGTTGATTACGATTGGCTTCAAAGTTGAGGCTCGGCACCCGTACCGGCACGCAGGCGGAACAGCCAAGACAGTTGGGCCGGTAAATATGCGAGCCCGAACGGCGGAACCCCAGCATTAATGCCTGGCCATACATGGACGGCAAGCGGGCATCATCGGGGTCGAGCACAAGATCGCGGGCAAGCCGATCACGCCAATAACCACATTCATGATCAGCGGTTTGAAAGATGCGGATATTCTGCTGATTGCCCATGGCGGCAGTGTAAGGCATGTTGAAGCGGGAGCGAAAAACCTTTGGAATCGAAGGTTTGATTATCGCGGGTCGGGCCTAGAAGGCCCTCCTACCAAGCATTGTCGCGTAGGAGGGCCTTCTAGGCCCGATATGTTTGGGATTGTCGCAATCTGTATGTCGGGCCGGGGCCCGACCTACGAGATCAAAAATATTTGCTGGTTTGCTTCAAACGGAATCAGATCAATACAATCCATCGGGCAGGGTGGAATGCAGAGTTCGCAGCCGGTGCATAGGTCCGCAATAATGGTGTGCATCAATTTAGCTCCACCGATAATCGCATCGACCGGGCAGGCTTGAATACATTTGGTACAGCCAATGCATTCGGGTTCGCGAATAATTGCGAGCACTTTCGGTTTGATTATGCCGTTTTCCGGATTGATCGGTTTTACTTTTCTGCCCAGTAATTCGGCTAATGCCAGTACGCCCTCATCGCCACCCGGCGGACATTGATTAATGTCCGCTTCGCCTTCGGCAATGGCTTTTGCATAGGGTCGGCAGGCCGGGTAATTACACTGGCCGCATTGGGTTTGCGGTAACAAGGCATCGATCTGCCTGATCAGCTCCTCACCTGTTGCAAGTTCGGGCTTTTTGTTACCTGTGAGCATGGCGAGCAAACTTTTAATGCCGGATCACTTCACCGGCATGCCGGCTTGGCAGCCAGCATCGACATTTAGCAAGCACCAACCATCGCTGTCATTGCCTGCTGAGAGAATCATGCCTTCTGATACACCGAAACGCATTTTTCTGGGCGCTAAATTGGCAATAAAAATAACATTGCGGCCAATGAGTTTTTCTGGTTCCGGATAAGCTGCGCGAATACCGGAAAAAATTTGTCTCTCGCCCAGATCACCAGCATCGAGTTTGAAACGCAGCAATTTGTCCGAGCCTTCAACAAATTCGCATTCCAGCACTTTACCGATACGCAGATCGAGTTTGGCGAAGTCGTCAATACCGATGTTGCCACCCGGGGCTTGGGACTCAGGACTTGGGGCTTTTGTAGGAGCGGCTTTAGCCGCGATAGATCTCTCCGATTGCTGTGAACCAGATTTTGCGGCGGACACCGCTGCCTGATTCGGCTTCATATCTTCTTTCGATGCATCAATCATGGCTTCAATGTTCTTTGGATCGATACGAGAAAAGAGATGTTCATATGTATTTATACGAGTAGGTCGATAACTCAATTGATCTGAAAAATTGAGTTTAGGGTCTACGCAAAAGAATTCTTCAGTCTTTCTTGCGAGTTCTGGCAGAATAGGTTTTAGATAAATCATGCATATATAAAAGGCAATTAAGCAGTCAGAGCAAATAAATTGTAGTTGTTCCTTGTTTTCTTCGCTCTTATCAATTTCTTTTGCAAGCAGCCACGGCTTTGCTCTGTCCCAAATCTGGTTAGCTAAATCTGCAATAAGCATTGTTTGACGGATTACTAAACTGAAGTTGCTACTTTCATAAGCTTCTACAATGTTATTTTCCAAATCCAGGGCCATATCGGTTGGAGAAGAGTAGCCAGAATCGCTTTGCTTAAAGAGTGCCTCAATGCCGTATGCCAAATTTCCATCAAAATGCTTTGTTATGAATCCAGATGCTCTGCTCGCTATGTTGACCAACTTCCCAACCAAGTCGGCATTCACACGCGCTGTAAAATCTTCCATATTCAGATCTAAATCATCCACGCCGCCATTTGACTTCGTCGCGAAGTAGTAACGCAATGCTTCAGGATTTAGACCTGCATCCAAATAGGCTCTAGCCATAATGAATGTGCCGCGCGATTTACTCATCTTGTCGCCATTGACCATCAAATAGCCATTAACATGCAGTGCCGTAGGCGCTCGATAACCCGCACCATTCAACACCGCCGGCCAAAACAGACCGTGAAAATTCACAATGTCCTTGCCGAGGAAATGATGCAGCTCGGTTTCGCCATTTTTATTTCGATCGGCATCCAAAAACTGATCAAAATCGATACCGGTTTTCGCGCACAGATTTTTAAAGCTCGACAAATACCCAATCGGCGCATCTAACCAAACATAGAAAAACTTGCCGGGAGCACCGGGAATTTCAAAACCAAAGTAGGGCGCATCGCGGGAAATATCCCAATCACGCAGGCCGGAATCAATCCATTCGCGAAGCTTGGCCTTGACGCCGCTATTGGCGACATCACCTTTCATCCAGTCACTTAGGAATTCGGTGAATTGCCCCAGTTGAAAGAAATAATGTTCTGAATCGCGTAGCACCGGCGTTGCACCGGAAACCACCGAGCGCGGGTTTTTCAAATCAGTCGGTGAATAAGTCGCGCCGCAGTTTTCACAATTGTCGCCGTATTGATCCGGGGTGCTGCATTTCGGGCATTCGCCCTTGATGTAGCGATCTGGCAAAAACATCTGGCGTTCGGGGTCGAAAAGTTGCTGGATGGTGCGCACGGCAATGGCGCCGCGTTGCTGCAATTTTGCGTAAATTTCTTCCGTCAATTGGCGATTGGCGGTCGAATGGGTCGAATCGTAGTGATCAAAATTCACACCAAAGGCGGCAAAATCTTTTTCATGACCGGCTTGAATATCGGCAATAAATTGTTCGGGCGACACACCGGCTTTTTCGGCCGCCAACATGATGGGGGTGCCGTGGGTGTCGTCGGCGCAGACAAAATGCGTGGTGGCGCCGTGCATGCGGCGTGCGCGCACCCAGATATCGGCTTGGATGTAGCCCACTAAATGGCCGAGATGCAATGGGCCATTGGCGTAGGGAAGGGCAGAGGTGACGAGTGTTGGGTTGGGTTTCATGGGCCAATTATCGCAGACTGAGGGCAGTTTTGAATGTTTCACCCATGCGAGCCAGCCAAAAGTTACAATAGCCGCATGAGCCTAAGTAACGAAACCGTGCGCGCCGCCTTGGCGCAGATACAAGACCCCTATACCGAAACCGATTTAAGCACTGCGATTCGTGGTGTTGGCGTTGATGCCGGTCGTGTTGCGATCGAAATCCAGTTGGGTTATCCGGCCAAAGGCTGGCATGCCAGTCTGGAAGCGATGGTGCGCGAAAAAATCGGACAAATAGCGGGCGTTGAAAGTATTAGCGTCAGTATCAGCACCAAAATTTCGGCACATCGTGTGCAAAAAGAACTCACCCCATTGCCCGAAGTAAAAAATATTATTGCCGTGGCATCGGGCAAGGGTGGTGTCGGTAAATCGACCACGGCGGTGAACCTTGCACTGGCTTTGCAGGCCGAAGGCGCGAAGGTCGGTATTATGGATGCGGATATTCACGGACCAAGCATTCCGATGATGCTGGGTCTGGACGGCAAGCCCGATTCACCCGATGGCAAATCGATCCATGCTAAGAATGGTCACGGTTTGCAGGCGATGTCGATTGGTTTTTTCTTGAATGAAGACACGCCGACCATCTGGCGTGGCCCGATGACGACGCAATATTTGCAACAATTACTGACTACGACTTTATGGCAAGGTCTGGATTATTTGATTATTGATTTGCCCCCCGGCACGGGCGATATCCAATTAACGCTGGCGCAGCGAGTGCCGGTGTCGGCGGCAGTTATCGTAACCACGCCGCAGGACATTGCGCTGATTGATGCCAAAAAAGCGCTCAAGATGTTTGAAAAAGTCGAAGTGCCGGTGCTGGGCATTATCGAAAACATGGCGGTGCATATTTGCTCGAACTGCGGCCATGCCGAACATATTTTTGGCGAAGGTGGTGCGGTGAAAATGGCTGAGCAATATGAAGTGCCTTTGCTCGGCTCCTTGCCATTGCAATTATCGATTCGCGAACAAGCCGATAGCGGCACGCCGACGGTAGCCCTTGATCCTGAATCGACTATCTCGCTGATCTATCGTGACATTGCCCGCAAGCTCGGTGCGAAATTGGCACTACAGGCAAAAAATAAATCGATCAGTTTCCCCAATATCGTGATTCAAAATACCTGATGCGCCCGTTGTTTTTCGCATGGCTGTTTTTGTTCGCCAGTTTGGCTTCAGCGCAAAGCAATGAAGCCTTGAAAGTGGTGACGGCGGCGCGTGCACAGATTGGTGTGACAACGACTTATGATTCTGCGTATAGCCGTATGGCGTACCCGATGGGCGATGTTGTTCAAAGCAAAGGTGTTTGTACCGATGTTGTGATACGTGCCTATCGTAAGTTGAATATTGATTTTCAGATGTTGGTGCACAAAGACATGCAGGCTAATTTTTCGCTCTATCCAAAAATATGGGGCCTGAAAAAAACCGATAGCAATATTGATCACCGCCGTGTTCCGAACCTGGAAGTTTTTTTCAAGCGGCAAGGCAAGGCGCTGACTGATTTCCAAACGGCTAATAGTTTCAAGCCAGGCGATATTGTGAGCTGGCGCCTGGCTAATGGATTGGCACACATCGGCATTGTGTCGAATAAAAAAACTTTATTCGATAGCCGACCTATGATTATTCACAATATCGGTCAGGGCACGCAGGAAGAAGATGTATTGTTCGCTTGGCGAATCGTCGGACATTACCGCTGGTTTGATGCTTTAAGGGCGAATCGTTAATGTCGCTGAACTTGAATCCACGCAGGCGGCTTCGTATCGTTGCCGTTATTGATATCGTCAAAGGCAGCGCTATTTTAGCGATGGGCTTAGGCATTTTTCGAGCGCAAAGCCACGTGCTTGAGAACGGTGGACAATTTTTATTGCGCTTACTGGAGCTGGACCCGACGCAAGGGGCGCCCTACAAATTTCTCGAGTTTCTGCATGCCGCCGATATGGAGCATGGCCTATTGATGATATGTGCCGCCGCCTATGCCTTACTGCGTTTTGTCGAGGCTTACGGCCTGTGGTTTACCCGGTCCTGGGCGCGTTGGCTGGGGCTGATTTCATCGGGTATGTATGTGCCGTTTGAATTGTATTATTTTATAAAAAGCCCGGGTTGGACCACGTTTATTGTGATGAGTATTAATCTAATCGTGGTGTGGCTGTTATGGCCTAGCAAGAAAGCAATTATTATTTCCTGATCGAGTGAGCAGCAATGAGTATTAAATCTGACAAGTGGATTCGCCGTATGTCCGAGCAACACGGCATGATTGAACCGTTCGAGCCCGACCAGGTAAAGCACGCCGCCGATGGCCATCGCATTGTTTCTTACGGAACCTCGAGCTACGGCTACGATGTGCGCTGCGCCCGCGAATTCAAGATTTTTACCAATATCAATTCCACTATTGTTGATCCGAAAGCCTTCGACCCCAATAGTTTTGTCGATGTCGAAGCCGACGTCTGCATTATTCCGCCCAATAGTTTTGCCCTCGCGCGCACGGTCGAGTTTTTTCGTATCCCGCGTAATGTACTTGTTGTTTGTTTAGGCAAAAGTACCTACGCACGCTGCGGCATTATCGTGAATGTCACACCACTCGAACCCGAGTGGGAAGGCCATGTGACCCTGGAGTTTTCAAACACTACTACATTGCCGGCAAAAATTTATGCCAATGAAGGCATCGCGCAAATGCTGTTCTTTGAGTCGGACGAAGTTTGCGAAACCAGTTATAAGGATCGCGGTGGTAAATATCAGGGGCAAACGGGTGTTACATTGCCCAAGACCTAAACCAAATTCGTGGGAGCGGCGTAAGCCGCGAATACTGTCAGCAATTCGCGGCTTACGCCGCTCCCACGATCAGATGATTTTGAAAAGCTCCGCGTAATTTCCCGATCAATAATTCTAATTCAGTAGCTGAATAAGCTTCCGCTTTACCATGCCCCCAAACAGGCCCAGGCCATGCTTCATCTTCTGAAGTGCGTGCAATGACATGTACATGTAATTGCCGGACAATATTGCCCAGTGCTCCGATATTGATTTTTTCGCAGGGGAATTGTGTGCGAAGTATTTTCGCGGCCGTATTTATTTCCGACAACACGATTTGCTGCTGCAACTCCGGCAAATCGATCCACTCACTTGCATTGGAAACTTTCGGTACTAATACCAGCCACGGATAACGGGCATCGTTCATCAAACGAAATTGCGAAAGTGGGCCGTCGGCAATAAAAATAGAATCGGCTTCAAGCCTGCCATCAAGATCGAATTCGGAATTTATCGACGAATTTATCGACATGCGGGCAATCGATTATTCCAAATGTTCTTCAAAAAATTTCAAGGTGTGTTTTAAGGCGTCGGCAGCGACATCGGCGTTGTAGTCGGCACGCTGATCACAATTAAAACCGTGACCTGCGGGCCAGACATGGAATTCTGCGTCTGGCAGGGCAGCACGATGTCTCGCAACATCGTCAGGGCTAATAAGCGGGTCGTTGGCGCCAAAGTGCAACATTAATGCGCTGCTAGGGGTTTCATGCAAAAAAGGTACTGTGCCGCCACCGTAGTAGCTAACAGCCGGCAACCCTAGGCGCGAGCAGGTCAAATAAGCAATGGTTCCGCCCCAGCAATAGCCGACAACGCCGACAAAACCTTCGGCTTCGACTTCTTCCATTGCCGCACGAACACAATCTACCGCTCGATCTTCACCCAATTCGCTGCGTAATTCACGGCCGCGAGCAACATCGGCCTCGGTGTAACCGAGTTCAATATCATGTTCAATCAGGTCAAAAAGTGCCGGCGCAATGGCGATGAAGCCGTGTTTGGCATATTGCTCAACGATTCCGCGAATATGCGAATTAAGCCCGAAAATTTCCTGAACTACGATGACGGCGCCTTTTACGGGCGTGGCCGGATCAGCACGCCAACCACCAATGGTTCCGTGCAATGTGCTGATACTGACTTGTTGCCCCATGTAACACTCCCAATTAGCGCGATTGCATCGAATTTTCTAAACAACACTCAGGTCGGGGGCCCCGCGAGCACAGTATAATTGCTACGAGTTCATTATGGCGACCTTTTATGTCCACTGCACAACCTAAAGTCGGATTTGTAAGCTTGGGATGCCCCAAGGCTTTAGTCGATTCTGAGCGCATCATCACACAATTACGTGTCGAAGGTTACGCTACCGTGCCGAGCTACGATGACGCCGATATTGTGATTGTGAATACCTGCGGATTCATTGACTCGGCGGTCGCTGAATCGCTGGATGCCATCGGCGAGGCAATGGCGGAAAACGGCAAAGTGATCGTGACCGGTTGCCTGGGTAAACGTGCCGAGCTTATTCGTGAAGCACATCCGGGTGTGCTTTCGATTTCGGGCCCGCAAGATTACGCGACCGTGATGAATGCCGTGCATGCGGCTTTGCCACCCAAGCACGACCCGTATCTTGATCTAGTGCCGCCACAAGGCATTAAATTAACGCCGAAACATTATGCGTATTTAAAAATTTCCGAAGGCTGTAATCACCGCTGCAGTTTTTGCATTATTCCCTCAATGCGTGGCGATTTGGTGTCGCGCCCGATTGATGAAGTGCTGCGTGAAGCCGAAAAGCTGGTCATGGGTGGCGTGAAAGAATTACTCGTGATTTCACAAGACACCAGTGCCTATGGTGTCGATACCAAATATGCCGAAGCCATCTGGCGTGATAAAAAATACCAGACCCGCATGAAAGATTTATGCAGTGGCTTGTCGGAGCTCGGCGTGTGGTCACGTCTGCATTATGTCTATCCGTATCCGCATGTGGACGACATTATTCCCTTGATGGCCGAAGGCAAGGTATTGCCGTATCTCGATATTCCTTTGCAGCATGCCAGCCAACGCATTTTGAAGTTGATGAAGCGTCCGGCCGCCGCAGAAAAAAATCTGGAACGTATTCAGGCCTGGCGTAAAATTTGTCCCGAGATCACATTACGCAGTACGTTTATTGTCGGCTTCCCCGGCGAAACCGATGCCGAGTTTGAAGAGTTGTTGGATTTTATCGACGAAGCCGAACTGGACCGCGTCGGAGCCTTTGCTTATTCACCCGTCGAAGGCGCCAAAGCAAATGATTTGCCAGGCGCTGTGCCCGAAGAACTTAAGCAAGAACGGCTCGCCCGTTTTATGGAACTACAGGCAGAAATTAGTACCGAAAAACTTGAACGCAAAGTCGGCAGCGTGCAAAAAGTACTGATTGATTCGCTGGATGGCGAGTTAGCCATTGGTCGTTCAAGTGCCGACGCTCCGGAAATTGATGGCTTGGTGCAAATCCAAAATGGTGAAGAAGCTGGCCTAAAAGTCGGCCAGTTTGTCGATGTGATGATTATGGGTAGCGACGAGCATGATTTGTTTGGGCTGGTTGAAAATTAATCTGAACGAATGAAAGCAGCAATAAAACCCAAACGCGTGTTTATTTCGCCAGCGCGTGAAAACGTCAACAAGACAATCTTCAAACATCCGGTTTTTCATGATGTAGCCGATTTTCTGCATTGGGCTGTCAGCGAGCAATGGCCGCGTGTTGAGGCTCTGAATCAACCCAGGGTAACTCTATTGCATGCTTACACTGGCATGCCTCTGGTATTTGTAAAACAAAGCGCCGAATTACTCAATGATGGCATGCACTACGAGCAACGTATTTTTCAGCGCGGCCTAATCGCCACGCGCGAGAATAATTGGCATGATTTATTCAATGCCATGATGTGGTTGAAATACCCAAAAATAAAATCGGGACTCAATGCACGGCAATGGTCTGATATCGAAGGCCACGGCTTGAAAACAAGAACCCCGGCCCAGTGTGCCATGACTTTGTTTGACGAAGCCGGCGCCATCGTCACCATGCCCGATGAGATGCTCGAATGCTGGAAGCAACACGATTGGCATGGTTTATTTATTAGCCATGCTGATGACTGGCACCAAGGCCGCGCCCGCGTTGCAGTGTTTGGCCATGCCTTGCTTGATCATGCGCTAGTGACAGAAACCTTGCTGGTAGCGAAATGTATTGTGCTCGAAGACAAAAGCGATTTGCCAGCGAGTTTCGAGCGCATGGCCAGCGATATTTATGCGGGAAATAGTTTGCGCGGCAATAGCGAACTGCGTACGCTGCCTTTATGCGGTATTCCCGGTTGGCATTCTGCTATTGATAGTAGCGAATTTGTGAAATCGGCGGCTTGCTTTTCGCCATTGTCTGCTCGTAAAAAAGCGCTTGCGTAATTCTTTGGGAGAGTTTCATATGAAATGGTATTCTGTGAGCATTATCGCCATGCTGACTCTGGTGTTTATTCCGCCCACACAAGCGGCAAGCTTTGATTGCAGCCTTGCCAAGTCGCCGACTGAAAAAGCGATTTGTAATGACCGAGCTTTATCTTTGCTTGATGAAAAATTGAATGTGGCATTCATTACTGCGCGCGAGCAGTGGGGGAGTGCGGCACGTGAATATGTACTCAATGACCAGCGTGCGTGGCTACGTGATGTGTCGAGCGAGTTTTCAGGCCAGCCCGATAATGCTGTTGCTTTGAAACAACTCAAAGAGCGTTATCGCAAAAGAAACCGTTACCTCAGTAGTCCAGCTTATCCATTGACCGGTGTCTATAACAAAGCTAACGGCGACAAACTGGTGGTGTATCTGGACAGGTCAGAACGCCTCGGTGCCATTGCATTGAAAAACGATTTGAATATTGTTCGTTCCTCGGGCAATCACGTTATCGATGTTCCTATCGGCAGCATACAAATCAGTTTGAATTTATCCGAAGGTGCAAAAAATGCACTCGACCTTTGTCAATTGCGCCTGAGTTTCTCGGCCAATCGCGTTAATGTTCTCAAGCAAGGGCAATGCAGTGGTGCGAACTACGCAGGCAGTTTTACGCGTGATCAAAAAGATAATGTCGGCAATTATAGGTTTAATAAATAAATGCCCGTGGGAGCGGTGTAAGCCGCGAATGGCCTGCGACGAAGATTATCGCAGACCTTTCGCGACTTACGCCGCTCCCACGAAATCAATCTAGGGTCGAATACTGAACCCGTAATATAAAAAACTTCATCAATCCGCCTGGTAGTTGCGCTTCAAATTCATCATCAAGGCGTTTTTTTAATGCTGCCCTTGCCAGCGGTGAATCAATACTAATCCAACCGAGTTTGGCATCGGTTTCGTCGGGGCCAACAATTCGGTAGCAGGATCTTTCGCCAGTATCTGCATGTTCAATTTCAAACCAGGCACCAAAAAAAATAGCTTCAGGATCACTAGGTGCATGCACGATGACTTTTAAAGCTTCTAGGCGTTTGCTCAGGTAACGAACGCGGCGGTCAATTTCACCGAGCTGTTTTTTTCGATAGGTGTATTCGGCATTTTCCGAGCGATCACCTTCGGCAGCAGCGGCGGCTAGGGCCTTGACGACTTCAGGTCGTTTTTCTTTCCATAAAAAATTCAGCTCATCACGAAGTCGCTCGAAACCCTCGCGGGTAATTAGTGCGGTCGAGGGTGCAGACGGTGGGCGATAACGCGACATAATCAGCCTGCGGTAATGGCTTGTCGCGCCAATAGTAAACGCTGTCTCTGGCTTTCATTTCGTGTGGCTAACGAGGCGGCATCCAATAAACCAAGCGCCTGTGTATTGGGCTCACCTGTTTGAATTAATACTTCGCTAAGCCGAACCGCCCAATCACCGGTCGCGCTTTCATTTGGAAAGTGGCCCAGCAAGCTGATCAGTAGTTTTTTCTCGAGACCGGTTTGACCAACACGGCGCGCTTCTTTAACCAGAGTATCGGTAGTTTCCCCGTCAAGCGGAACAAAATCGGAATCCAGATTAAATTGCTGTATTGACAGTGACATCGCACGGGGTAGATTTTTTTCAGTCAAAAGTTGATGTAAAAAAATCTGTGCATGTTGTCTGATTTCAGCCGTATCGCCTTTTTTAATCAGAAGTTCACGATACTTCGCATGCGTCGTAACACCCAGCACGCGTTCACGTAATTCATATTTTACTTTGTGAATACAGTCTTCAAAGTTTTCATTGGCGATCGCAGTATCAATGGCTTGAATCAGCATGCCGTCGCGATCAAAGCCTCGTATGGCTTGGTCCTCATGCGCATTGGGCTGGTATTGGAGCTCATTATGATATTGATAAACCAGATAGCCCATCCAATAGGCACTGCTAAATAATACCCAGAGGCCGACTATTTTTATAATAGCCGTTGCAATAAAACCCGGTAAAAATGAAAAAACATGATTGCCGAGCCATATTTCAAATAACTGACCAAAAAATAACAAGCTCGCTATTGCAAAATATCCGTTGCCTAATATGTGCATCAAGCGTAGCCATTTGGCTGGGTTCAATGCCGACAAGGCACTGCCCTCTATCACTGCCAGCATCGTATAAGCCGGTTGAATCAAGCTGAATATGACTAGCAAGAATATTGCGGCGGCCGTGCCAAAAAATTTTTGTACAATCCAATAGGCAATCGCTGCGAAAAAAAGCACAACAATATATTGAAATACCAGGCCGCCACTGATTGTCATCATGGCTTCGGGAGCTTCTTCCCAACCATCGGCGTGGTGCTGCAAAATTTCGAAAGCAAATTTATAGGCGGTAAGCGTTGCTGCAACCGCAATCACCAAGCCAGCGACGGGTATAAAGCCCGCAACAACCGAACAGGCCGTTAGCATTGCCAAAGCCGGCAATACTGACGGGCGTGCCGGGTACATAAAAATTGCGCCGAGCTGAGTATGCCAGGCCGCAATTTTCTGTCTGGACTTAGGATGCAAATTGGCCGTCATGATTAACGCCGCTTGCCACCCAATAGCCCACCTAACAACCCACGCAATAAACTGGTCGCCACTGAACGTGTTGCGGACTTGGCAGCCGATTCAAGAACGCCCTGTCGACGTTTGGTGCCCCACAAAAACTCATTGAGTTTGGATGGCGGCTCTTCTGGTATTGCGGACGGAGCATTGGTTTTGCTGTTTGTTTTTTCTTCAACGACGGGCTGGGCTTGCAAGGCTTTGTTTAAAATTTCATAAGCCGATTCACGATCAATCGGGGTGTCGTATTTGCCGCCGACCGGGCTTCGGTTGCGCACGACGGCACGTTCTTCGTCGGTAATGGCGCCCATGCGGCAACGCGGTGGGCAAATATAAGCCCGTTCAACCGGAGCGGGTATGCCCTTATCGAGTAGCAATGACACCAAAGCTTCGCCCACGGCTAGTTCTGAAATAACTTTTGCAACGTCGAGTTTTGGATTTTGTACAAATGTTTCTGCAGCCGTTTTAACCGCTTTTTGATCGCGTGGCGTGAAAGCCCGCAAGGCATGTTGAATACGATTGCCCAGCTGGCCCAAAATCACGTCGGGAATATCATCGGGATTTTGCGAACAGAAATAAACCCCGACACCCTTCGAGCGAATCAAACGAACCACTTGTTCAACGCGTTGTTGCAAAGCCGGTGGGCAATCTGCAAACAATAGATGAGCTTCATCAAAAATAAAAACCAGTTTGGGTTTATCTAGATCGCCCATTTCGGGTAAATTCTCAAATAGCTCCGACAACAACCATAGTAAAAAAGTGGAATACAGGCGTGGTTTCATTATCAGTTGATCGGCACTGAGTAAATTAATAATGCCGCGCCCACTCATGTCCTGCCGCATTAAATCATTTAAATCCAGCGCCGGTTCGCCAAAAAATTCTTCGCCGCCTTCTTGTTCAAGGCGGAGTAGGGCACGCTGTATGGCAGCAACAGAGGCAGGGCTTACCAAGCCGTATTTTTTCGAGATTTCGGTTTTATGTTCAGTTACGTAATTGAGCAATGCTCGCAGGTCTTGTAAATCCAGTAATAGCAAACCTTCGTCATCGGCTAATTTGAAAGCGATGTCTAATACGCCGCTTTGGGTTTCATTCAATTCAAAAATGCGATTGAATAACGTCGGGCCAAATTCCGACACGGTGGTGCGAATAGGATGGCCTTTTTTGCCATATAAATCCCAGAAGACGGTAGGGCTGGCTTCGTTCACATAGCCTTCGATGCCAATTTGCTGAACGCGAGACGTTATTTTTTCGTTGCTGGTGCCTGCCATCGATAATCCGCTGACATCACCTTTCACATCGGCCATAAACACGGGAACTCCCAGCCTGGAGAAGCCCTCTGCTAGTACCATCAGGGAAACCGATTTTCCGGTGCCGGTAGCACCAGCAACAAGACCATGTCGGTTGCCGTATTTTGCGAGCAGCTGCACGGTGACGTCGCCTTTGCCAACCAGAATATCGTTCATGTGGTTCTCCTGTGAGGTGCTAATTCTAGTGCCTTAATCGGAAATGTTAAACCTTGTAGTTCAGTTCGCCAGTCGATACCCTGCACAGTATTGTTTAAGGAGTTTTCATGTTTAGACGCTATCTCGTTTTTTCACTACTTCTCGCGCTTCCGCTATCGCTTGCGCATGCCGCTCCCAAGCCGGATAAATTTGCAACGCTTTACACTCAAATGGACCAAGCCAGTGAGCGTTATCGGCAAGCACAAATTTTGTTGGCCAATGGCGACAATAAAGGCATGGCGCAAATGAGCAAAGCGCTGGAAGACATTGAAGACATTGCGACCCAATGTTTTAAAACCAAAGGCTGTGAAGTCACGAAGGTAATCACGGTCTATGAAAGCTTGTTGAAATCGCATGACTTGGGCCAATTGGTAACCGAGCCCGGCCTTGCCGATGATGATGACTCGCCAATTTTATCGCAATCGGTCGAAGCTCAAAAATCGATGAATTTACTCGATAACGGCCGCAGCCTGGAACGCATGGTCGAAATGAATGAACCCATTCAAGCCGCCATTCGTGATTGGCTCACGCAACAGCGTTCGTTTTTGATTGATTCGTGGGAAAATTATCAATACATGCGTTATTTGATGTCACCGGAATATGAAAAAGCCGGGCTGCCTGAAGCTTTATTGTTTGGCATCATGGCAAAAGAATCCGGCGGTCGTGTGCATTCCATTTCGCGATCCGGTGCCAGTGGCCCACTGCAATTTATGTATGGTACCGGCACCCGTTTCGGACTTGGTCGAGATGCCACCGGATTTGATACTCGTTTTGACCCGGAATATTCTGCGCGCGCTAACGCACGTTATGTGAATGAACGCTTCTCGGAATTGAATCGTAATCTTGAAATGACCGTCGCTGCCTATAATGGTGGCGAGGGCCGTGCGCTGCGTATTTTTAATCAATCGGGTGGAAAAAGTTTTTGGTCGCCCGAAGTCTATAACCAATGGCCTGCCGAAACGCGTGACTATGTGCCGAAAGTGATTGCAGCCGCCTGGTTATTTTTGCATCCGAAAAAATATGGCTTGGTATTTCCCAGAATCGATACCACGCCCGATCAATTCACTCTGGCGCGAGCAACATCGATCAATGAGTTGACCATTTGTCTGGGTAATGTCGATAACCGCGATGGCTGGTTTCGGGTATTGCGTAATTTGAATCCCCGTTACGACGCCGATGCCTATATAGCCGCCGGTACTGTTCTACGTGCCCCAAAAAAATTAACGGCCATGTATCGCACGCATTGCGTGCAAGGCCCGCGTGCTGAATTGGCGGCCGAATTAATGCGTGCGAATAAAAACTTTTCACCGATCATGGCGCCCAATTCAATGGCTGCCATCAACGGCGATGCAGCAATGAATCCATTGTTAAACACGGCTTCAAGTAATAATTTAAGCCTGGCCGAACAAGTAGCGGCCGCAACTCCGGCTGAACCTGTCAAGAAAAACAGCAAGAAAAAACCGGAACCTAAAGTGAAGCAATATAAAGTTCGCAAAGGCGATAATTTATTGGCGATTGTCAAAGAACATAATTGCGATCTGACTGCCATTGCAAAAGCCAATAAATTACGCGCCCCTAATTACATGCTGCAACCCGGCCAGAAAATTCGTTTAATGGGATGTGAGGATTAAACGAATTGTAGGGTCACGTATCCCCGGTCACGCTCCACCGACCCGGGAGATCTGCGAAGTCTTACAACAAAATATCGGGTTTTCGCAACACCTTGTTTCAATATCAGGAAGCCAGTTTGAACGAAACGAACTCCAGCGATTGGGTGGTCGTCGATAGCTTTATCGATGTTATCCACGCCGATATTGTGCGGGGCAGACTTGAAGCAGAAGGCATCCCCGCCATTCTTGGCAATCGTCATTTGGCGACCGCCGATTGGCTGTACTCACAAGCAATGGGCGGTGTTCAAATCATGGTGCCGCTCGAACAAATTTTGGAGGCTCGCGAGATTATTGCCCAGATTGATGCAGGCGAATTTGCCGATGTTCACGAGGAATTAAAACTGCCAGATGCCTGCGACAACTGCGGCACGGCTTTATCGCGAAAAACGGCGGCAAGCTGGAAGTTTGCCTTATTCTCATTGCATTTATTGCTACCTATTCCGTTGCCGTTTCGCAAGAATGTATTTTATTGCCCGAAGTGCAAGGCCTGAAGTGCAGCCCGAGTCACGGCCCCATCTGACAGGGGAAACCTGAAAAATAATTACAGCATAACCATTGTTTTACATGGCCAAAGGGAAGCGATAATAAAGAATTATTGCGTGTTCAAAGATATGGCCAGAAGCTTTCTTATGAATATATCAGCGTCGATCAAAAATAGACTTTCCTCACCTCGATTTCCCGGGTCAGATGGAGCGATGAGCCGGGCTACGTGAGCTTCGTGATTTTTCGTGATCGTTGATTTTTTTTTCCCTTGAAAATGTCGCAGCGTCACTCGCGCCTTACGGCGCTCCTACGGGCATCAAGGCTGTCATCAACGGCTCCAGTTGTTCGCGTCGCCAGCCCTCCAGTGCTGATGGCCAATTGCCTTCCATTAAGACTTCCAGATGTTTACGGGATGCAAGCAAGCCTTCTGGAATATTCAATACGGTGGCTTGTTTTACAACCGCTTCTTGCATGGCGCGAAGTTTTTGTTTATCAATCGCATCGGCATTTTTGATCGGTGGAATATCAAGTTCGGCATCGGTCAGTGGCCGGATGACTTCTTCCCAGAGCTCGGTGCGGAATTTACGTGGCGCTTTCGGGCTGCGATCTAAAATGGCGGTAAATGCGTTGTATTGCTCGGGAATACTGCGCGCTAAAAAAGCGGCAAGTTCGTTATCCAAGATCCAGCTTTTGGGGCGGTCGCTGCTACGTGCTTTGGCATCGCGCCAGCGCAATAAACGGCAGAGCAGGGCTTGTGCTTGGTGATCCAAACCTTGCGCACGGCTCAAACTTAAATGCGGAAACGGGTCGTCGATATCATTATTGGCATTACGCACGGCGCGCTCAGCATCCGCTTCAAGCCACTTCAAACGATCAAGTGCGATTAATTTTTCCGATAGCAGGGCATAAGCGTCATGCAAATAAAGCACGTCATCGGCAGCATAGCGGCATTGTGAGTCGGTCAGTGGGCGCTTCAACCAATCGGAGCGGGTTTCACCTTTTTCCAACACAATTCCGGTAACGGCCTCAATTAGTTTTTGATAGCCTAAACCAGCCCCCATTCCGCACAAGGCAGCGGCCGCCTGAGTATCGAAAATATTGACCGGCACGGCGCCCACCCCGCGAGAAAAGGCTTGAAGATCTTCGCTCGGGCTGTGAATTATTTTGCAGATATCGGCATTCAATAACCATGGCTTCAATACTTCGGCGATACCGGGAACGAGCGGGTCAATCAATAAAATCTCGCCCGGCACACCCAATTGCACAAGCGCGAGCTGTGGGTAATAGGTTTTTTCGCGGACAAATTCAGTATCGAGTGCAACAGTTTTATGCCCCGACCAAGAAGCAAAATGTGCTTCCAGCAGCTCGGGCGAGTCAATCCAGTGATTCATTGGTGTCCTGCGGTTGCGTGTGCTATCAGATTAGCCTACCTTCGCATCGCACGCTGCTTATAATTCAATGACCCTAGACCTAGACAAAAATATCGCATGCTGAAATTCTCGCCATTACTGAGTATCACCGTGTTAAGTCTTGTGATAGCTGCCTGCAAGCCGTCGGAGCCGCCTGCTCAAAAAACCGCCGAGCCCATTAAAAATGCTCAAAATGCGCTGAATTCTCAGACATCAAGTGCTACCGAAACCGTTAATGCGACACCAAAATTATTGCTCGTACCAACCGTGAATGCCAATAATTTATCGGAAGCGATTCGTTTGGCGGAGCAAGCATTTACTGCAGGACGTTACGAAGACAGCAGTCAACAACAACCGGCGGCATTGGAATGGTATATCGCGATAGTGCGGTTTGATGCGGGTAACAGCGAAGCTCAAACCGGTTTAAATAACACGCTCGATGTTTTAGTTCAAAAAACGCGACAATCGATACGTGCTGGCAGTTTGATTGAAGCCGCACGTTTGCTTCAAGTGATAGAGCTGAGTCTGGTTCCACATCCTGAAATAGCGCATCTTCGGCTTGAGCTTGGTCAGGCCAAGCAGGCCGGACTTTGGCAAAAAAAAGCGGTAGCACTTGAAAAGAAATCACTTGTTTTGACATCGAGTGAAAATACACATTCTGAAAATGCAGTAGCGGCTTATCACGAAGCCTTAAAAATATTTCCCGATTATCAGCCGGCACTGCAAGCGCTTGACCGCTTGCGCTCACAGCGTGAAATTGCCGCCTTGAGTCTGGCTAAGAAGGAAAAATTTGAGGCCGCTTTAATTGCATTGAAACAAGCTCAACTTATTGATAATAAAAATCCACAATATTTAATGGTGTCGCGTCATATTCGCGGCCGATTGAATCAGGCGATTGGGCAGCAAACTGTGCTGGCAAATCTTGCGCTGGATGGACTAAGAATAAAGCCTGCACAAGATTATTATGCGCACGCGAAAAAAATATTACCGACCCATCCAGAAGTTGTCGCACTGGCAAAAAGACTGGACGAAGTCAGGCACTATGGTCGTTTCAAGCCAGATCAGTTTTTTACCGATGCCTGGGCCATGAGTAATCCTGCACCGGAGATGGTAGTGATTCCCTATGGCTCTTTGCAGATGGGCGCACCGCGGGATTTGACATCTGCGCCTCCCCAGGAATTGCCACGCCATGCGGTGGTATTCAAGCGCGGATTTGCAATCGCAAGAAATGAAATCTCTGTTGGTCAGTTTCGTCAATTTATCGAAAGTACCGGTTATCAAACACGTGCTACGGCTCGTCGATGGTCAATGGTGTTTGATGAAAAAGGCGGCAGTATGACCAAGCGCGAGAATGTCGATTGGCATCATGATCATTTGGGAAGAATCGCGAAAGATGATTTACCCGTGGTGCACGTGAATTTGGGTGATGCCCAAGCCTATGCCAAATGGCTATCGGAAAAAACTGGCCTTGTTTATCGTTTACCGAGCGAAGCTGAATTTGAATACGTGTTGCGCGCAGGCAATGACAGGATTTACCCCTGGGGCAATCAAGCTCCCAAAAAAGTTGTCGCTAATTTAGCCGGTGCCGGCGACAAATCGACGCAAAACAGAAGCTGGGGCAATGCCATTGCCGGCTATCGTGATTTTCATTGGGGCGCTGCGCCAGTACGAAGTTTTCCGAAAGAGCCTTGGGGCACTTTTGATATGAGCGGGAATGTAGAAGAGTGGGTGCAAGACTGTTGGCATGATAGTTATCAGCGCGCACCAACCGACAGTAGTGCGTGGGTGAATCCTGGTTGTAAGATGGGGGTCACGCGCGGTGCTTCATGGGCGAGCTCGCTGGACGAAGCGAGAGTCAGTTTTAGAACGGAAACACCGATGAAAACACATAATGCGCGCATTGGGTTTCGAGTCGTGCGAGCACTTTGAGAGGACTTGATCATGCAACAAAATACATTTGGAAATGGGCAGCCCAGTTCTGGCAGCCGTGGCGGCATTCGCTGGGGGATCATTATTTTGTTTGCCGCTTATGCCGCCTGGCAATGGTTCGGCAATGCCGAGCCGGACCCGTTTACTGGCGAAAAAGCCCATTACGGCGCGACTATCGATCAAGAAGAGCAAATGGGGCTGCAGGCATTTCAGCAAGTGCTCAGCGAAGAACGTCCATTACCAGCGACCGACCCTAACTCGATTGCAATCACTGAAATTGCCAAACGCTTAATCAATGTGGCCAGCCAGGTTGAAGCCGATTTAGCGGCAGAAAATAATCTTCCTTCACCCAAACTTGCCGAAACATTCGAGTGGAGCGTTGCAGTTTTGGAATCACCACAAGCCAATGCTTTTTGTTTGCCGGGTGGAAAAATGGCGGTTTATACCGGCCTTATTCCGGTCGCGCAAAACAATGATGCGATGGCGGTGGTGATGGGCCACGAAATTGCCCATGCCCTACTACGGCATGGCTCGCAACGCATGGCACAACAAAAATTGATGCAAGTCGGACAAATGGCCGCCGGTGTTGCCATCGGCAATATGGACCCCAACCAACAACAAATGGTAATGTCGGCTTTGGGCGCCAGCACGCAATATGGATTGGCTTTGCCTTTTGGCCGCAGCCATGAAACCCAAGCCGACGAAGTAGGGCTCATGCTCGCCGCCGCAGCTTGCTTTAATCCGAAAGAAGCCGTGCCATTGTGGGAGCGCATGTCGCAATTGGGAGGCGGACAAAGGCCACCTGAATTTGCCTCCACACATCCAGACCCCGCCAATCGGATTGCACATCTAAAATCTTTGATGCCGAAGGCTGAGAAGTATTACGCTAAGTATTGTGGTGCTGCGAAATAATTAACCGTCGGTCGGGCCGTCGGGCCTAGAAGGC
>JAYSQD010000027.1:0-10157 GCA_043721835.1 Arenimonas sp.
TTTTATTTCGCAGCATTTGGGCGCAGCAAGCAGCGCCCCTACGATGCTGAAAATAATTCATGGCTATAATTATTCGCTATGCACAAAATCGCTCAACTGACCTTGTGTAAGTTCCAATGTGCGGCCAAGCTTTTTCGCCAAGCGGCGATCATGTGTAACCAATACAAGTGCAGTGCCCTGTTCGCGATTGAGTTCAAGCAATAAATCAAAAACGCCCGCGGCTGTTTTTTCATCAAGGTTGCCGGTCGGTTCGTCGCCCAGTACACACGCAGGCCTGGTAACGAGCGCGCGTGCGACAGCAGATCGCTGACGCTCACCACCGGATAATTCACCCGGCTTGTGATGCAAACGATGCGACAAACCAACACGTTCCAATAAAACTTGTGCTTCTTTTTTTGCTTGCGATACTTTTGTGCCACGAATAAGCAGGGGCATCATCACATTTTCAAGCGCACTGAACTCGGGTAATAAATGATGAAATTGATAGATAAACCCTAGTTGTTTATTTCGCAAATCGCCTCGGGCAGATTCCGATAAGCTTGAAATGGCTTGTCCGGCAACAATGACTTCACCAGAAGTCGCGCTGTCCAAACCTCCGAGCAAATGCAGCAGGGTACTTTTACCGGCGCCGGAAGCGCCCACAATGGCCACTGTTTCACCGGCCTTCACCGAAAGTTGCAAATTGGCGAACACCGGCGTGGTTAAATTACCTTCGGAATAAGTCTTACCTAAATTTTGCGCATGCAATACGATAGTTGACATTGGATTACTCATAGCGAAGTGCACTCGCTGGATCGGTGCGCGAGGCACGCCAGGCCGGATATATCGTGGCAATTAAGCACATAAAGAAAGCGACGATAGAAATAGTCACCACATCGCTGCCAACGATATGCGAAGGCACGCCGCTGATGTAATAGACATCGGAAGGCATTAATTCACTGCCGGTAATGCTTTCAATAAATTTCACAATATAGGAAAGATTTAATGACAGTAAAACGCCGCCTATCACCCCAATGGAAATGCCTAGCAGACCGATCACCATGCCTTGAATCATGAATACCTGCATCACGCTCGCTGGTGAAAGCCCCAGCGTTCGAAGTATGGCGATATCCGATTGCTTGTCCTGCACCAGCATGACTAACGATGACACCAAATTAAATGCAGCTATGGCGATAACCAAAGACAGCAAAACAAACATCACGGTTTTTTCCATCTTCAAGGCGCGGAAAAAATTTGCATGGTCACCCGACCAGTCCCGCACCCGGTAATCACCTTTCATTTGATCGGTTAAATCACGCGCTACTTCCCATGCATTCCATAAATCGGTAAGCCGCAAGCGCACGCCGGTGACGCTTTCTCCCATTCGCCCCATGCGCTGCATATCCTGCATATGCACCAGGGCCAAACCAAAATCATATTCCTGTGCACCGGCCTCAAAAATACCGACGACATTAAAGCGCCGCATTTTTGGCAATAAACCCAATGGTGTGGCGCTATGCTCAGCAATGAGTACAGTCACTTTATCGCCAACAGTAACCCCTAAAAATTGGGCTAGCTCGTTGCCTAAAATAATATTGAATTCGCCCGCTTTTAAATCAGAAAGCTTACCTTCTTTCATTTTCTTATCAAGATCAGAAACCTTCGGCTCCTGCTCGGGCAATATGCCGCGAATTATCGCGCCTTGATTTTCTTGAGCTTGCAACCACGCTTCACGTTCCACATAAGGTGCTGCGCCCAATACGCGCTTGTCGGCTCTTGCGAGTGCGACTGCTTTTTGCCAATCTTGCATCGGGCCGTCGAAACCCGAAATGGTGGCGTGTGAAACCGTGCCTAAAATCCGGTTACGCAATTCTTCCTGAAAGCCTGTCATTACTGAAATAGTGGTGATCAATGCCATCACACCAATAATGATGCCGAGAATGGACGCCATTGAAATAAACGATATAAAACCATTGCGGCGTTTTGCTCGCAGATAACGCAGTCCAATGGCTAGAGCTAAAGGTTGAAACATTTCATTCCAATATTAAGGGCGTAGCGGCTACCAAACGGAGCAACCTGCGCTCGCTGCGGGTGATGGTGTCGGGCAGGAATACAAAATAACGATTCTGCCGAGACGCATCCAAGGCGCTTATTATCCACAATGGCCCTTGCTGATGACATCTTGGCTCAGTCAAAGACTCGCTCAGGTGACCAAAGTTCAAGGCGATGGCATCGCCCCCTGCCCGCCAAAACAAGCTGCAATGCGGCATCTGGCGAAGTTCCTTTATTTTTAATGCGTTTACGTAAACTACGAGCAGGCAAAGCAGAACCGTGAAATACCAGGGCAGCGCGCTGATTACCAGCGATAAAATTGCCAAAAACATCAGCACCAACAGGATTATTTGCAGCAGAAACGAGGGCCGCCAATCAAGGCGGCAATGCAGTAATGGCTTGGATAAGATCATTCAGTGCCGTGTCCTCGGGCTGCTCGCGCCCCATAAACCAGGCCCACAGCTTATCGTCTTCGCAATCGAGTAAATGTAGGAAAACATTACGCTCAGCCGTAGGGGCTTGTTGGAATCGTTGATCGAGATAGCGCAACATTAATTGATCGAGTTCGCGCATGCCACGGCGGCAGCGCCAGCGTAGTTTTTTGATTTCTGGGTCTTGCTCAAGGCTCATTTCATGATACCGATCGCCATCACAATCCATATACCGAGCACAACCCAGACGCTGGTAAAAAACACGTAAAAGCGATGCATTACCTTGTTGTAGCTGCATTGAATAATGCTGTGCACGATTCGCAGTGCAACATAGAGCCAGGCCATAATGAGCAGAATTTTATTTTCTGGCTGCGAAACCTGGGCGAAGAACATGGCTGCATAAAACAGTACCGGCGTCTCAAATAAATTCCGGAAATTATCAGCAGCTCGGCTGTCCTTCATTTTGGCAGCCACTTCGCTTGATGTAGAGATAGACTGCGGATGAATTTTGTTTGCTTTCATTTGTGCGATGCGGTTCATGAGCATCCGAATCATTACGCTGAAAGTAAGCAGTACTAAAGTGAAAGCAGGCCAGAAAAATACGGTGTTATTCATTGAGCGAACCTCGGTTAAGAATCTTCCAAATCATAACCTGCGTCCGCACTTGCGGGGCGATGAAAATCAATCTGACGGTGCCAAATCCGCCATTAGCACGCGGGTTCCGCCAGATGGCATCTAATATCGTAACGTAGGCCCACTCACGAGTACGATTTACCTCGAGGCAAATCGCACTCGTGAGTGCTTCTACGCAAATTTAAACTCCATGTCGCTGCACGCTGGAATGGTGGGCGGTTCCCACTCTACGACTGTCCGCCCTGTGATTTACCGAGATATCTTCGAATTCGGAGGGGTCCGGAAATATTTCTGACAACACCGATTGAATCAGCAAAAAATTGGCATGCGTACTTGGGGTGTTATCGAGCGTATCGTTGATGCAGAAATACGAAAGCTGATCGAGATTTTTAGTTAACTGTTTTAATTGCTCTTTGATAAGTGGTGAGCCTGAGGATAAAAGCGAGTGCGGAACCGGTTTTTCAATCGCATTGCCTGATGCCAGCAGCCATCGACCGTAAAGATCTGCAACTACCGATGGTATTAATGATTCACGAAATATCTCCTCGCGAGCCTCGTGCACCGCATCAGGAAAATCCTTGAAAAGCTTGTTCAATTTTTCTTGAATTAAGTAGCGCGGCGCATGCGCCATTGGCTTGTCTAGAAACAGCTGCGAGTCGAACTGCTCTACCAAAATTTCATGTGAAATATTCATTGCAAGATTTTGTGAGACATCATGCAATGGATCACGATCTTCTAATTGCTCAAAATGAATGACCGTTTTTTGTTGCACTTGATCAAAAAAATGATTCAGTGAAAAATTTCGTCCCAAAAAAACATCATCGTTTAAATAAATAAAATGATTCGAAGTTGGCAAACGATCCAGGCATGCTTCCAACGCTTTGGATGAATAGGTCGGTCCCTTACCTGCGCCCCGAAGACAGGTATGGTCTATCACTTGAATCCTGGGATGCTCAACTAACCAATGCGGCCGCTGTCGATCGGTAATAATGAATATTTGACCGAAAGAATCTAAATGCGGCATTAAAGACCGAAGGCTATACCGTAACTCGTCATTGTCACGAAACCGACCTTCCACATTTGAAAAACGACAGGACTGCGGTCCGTAGTATTGTTTTTCAGCCAGCTGTCTTCTTTGAAGCCATTCCGAATCTTGTCCGTTGACCCACAAGTACACAATGTCTGGGCAAGAACTGCCGGTTGGCGAACGCATTTATGGTGACCAGATGTTAGGTATGAATTATTCGGAGAAAAAATTTGCCAGCTTCGCAGGGTGGGCACCGCCCATCATTAAAGATTGCTAGTGTGCTCAAAACTGATGGATGGTTGGATTTCGCTTCGTAGGAGCACTCACGAGTGCGATTTGCCTCGAGGCATTCGCACTCGTGAGTGCTCCTAAGCAATTGTTTAAGCGCCGCGTCGCTGCAGCATCAATTTCTTGATTTCACCAATCGCTTTCGCAGGGTTCAAACCTTTTGGACACGTGCGAGCGCAATTCATAATGGTGTGGCAGCGGTAAAGTTTGAACGGGTCTTCCAGATCATCCAGACGCGCGCCGGTGTCTTCATCGCGGCTATCGACAATCCAGCGATAGGCTTGCAGTAAGACTGCCGGGCCAAGATAGCGATCACCATTCCACCAATAGCTTGGGCAGGAAGTGGAACAGCATGCGCAAAGAATGCATTCGTAGAGACCATCGAGCTTGTCGCGATCAGCAGGCGATTGCAGGCGCTCACCGCTGGCGGGCGCGGCACTTTGTGTGCGAATCCAGGGCTTGATTGATGCGTATTGTGCGTAGAAATGCGTCAGGTCTGGCACTAAATCTTTTATCACCGGCATATGCGGCAAGGGATAAATCGGCACTTCGGCTTTTCCGCATTCGCTAATACCTTTGGTGCAAGCCAGCGTATTAGTACCGTCGATATTCATCGCGCAAGAACCACAAATACCTTCGCGGCAGGAACGGCGGAAAGTTAGCGTGGGATCAATTTCATTTTTAATCTTGATCAACGCATCCAGCACCATCGGGCCACAATGATCCATATCGACATCGTAAGTATCGACACGCGGATTGGCGTCATCGTCGGGATTCCAGCGATAAATTTTGAAGCTGCGAATGTTTTTCGCAGCAGCATTGGCCGGGAAATGCTTGCCTTTGCCAATCTTCGAATTTTTTGGAAGCGTGAACTCTGCCATAAAGGTTATCCGTTAATCTTTTAATACTTGCTGGTGATGAATCTATAAACCCAGTTTGCTCTTAAAGCTTTTATTGGATTAAACAACATTCGCACCAACCTACTCTCTGGATTCCCACTTTCGCGGGAATGACGATTTTGAAACCCTAAATCAATACTTCCGCTCTGCCGGTGGAATCGAATCGACTTCACTGGTCAAGGAACTCATATGCACGGGGCGATAATCAATTGTGACCTTGCCTTTTTCGTCAATCCAGCTCAGCGTGTGCTTCATCCACTCGGCGTCATTACGAGTGCTGAAATCTTCGCGTGCATGGGCACCGCGTGATTCCTTGCGATTTTCTGCCGACACCATGGTAACCACCGCTTGACCGAGCAAATTCTGTAGCTCCATGGTTTCGATTAAATCGGAATTCCAGATTAATGAGCGATCTGACACTTTCACGTCTTCAAAACTTTTGAAGGCTTCTTCAATTTTAGTCACACCTTGCTGCAAGGTTTCACCGGTGCGGAAAACCGCCGCATCGTTTTGCATGATGGCCTGCATATTGTCGCGAATTTCAGCGGTCGGCGTGCCGCCATTAGCATTACGCAACTTGTCGAAATTGGCGAGTGATTTATCGCAAGCACTCGCAGGTAATGATTTGTGCGGCATGTTTGGTTTGATGGTTTCCGCGCAGCGAATCGCAACCGCACGTCCAAACACCACGAGGTCGAGCAATGAATTCGAGCCCAAACGATTCGCACCATGTACCGAAACGCAGGCGGCTTCACCGATGGAATACAGGCCCGGCACTACGTGGTTCGGATCACCGTCTTTCAAAGTGACTACTTCGCCGTGATAGTTGGTTTGCAGGCCGCCCATATTGTAGTGAACCGTCGGAAGCACTGGAATCGGCTGTTTAGTGACATCGACACCAGCAAAAATTTTTGCAGTTTCCGCGATGCCAGGCAATTTCTTGTGGATAACATCCGGATCAAGATGCGTTAGATCCAGATGGATATGATCTTTCTTCGGACCGACACCGCGACCTTCACGAATCTCAATCGTCATCGACCGGCTGACCATATCGCGTGGTGCCAAGTCTTTTACCGATGGCGCATAACGCTCCATGAAACGCTCACCCTGACTATTACGCAGAATGCCGCCTTCACCGCGTACGCCCTCGGTAATCAAACAGCCTGCACCATAAATACCGGTGGGGTGGAATTGCACGAATTCCATATCCTGCAATGGCAAACCTGCACGAAGCGCCATGCCGCCGCCATCACCAGTACAAGTGTGTGCAGAAGTTGCCGAGAAATAGGCTCTACCGTAACCACCGGTTGCCAGTACCACACCATGGCCGCGGAATAAATGCAGAGTGCCTTCGGCCATATCGAGCGCCAACACACCGCGACAAACGCCGTCTTCGTCCATGATTAAATCGAGTGCAAAATATTCGATAAAGAATTTTGCGTCATGTTTCAAAGATTGCTGATACAAGGTATGCAAAATTGCATGGCCGGTACGGTCGGCGGCGGCGCAGGTACGCTGTGCTGGAGGGCCTTTGCCGTATTTGGTGGTCATGCCGCCAAATGGGCGCTGATAAATTTTGCCTTCTTCGGTACGTGAAAACGGCACGCCGTAGTGTTCCAATTCAATAATGGCCGGAATGGCTTCGCGGCACATATATTCGATGGCGTCTTGATCGCCTAACCAATCGGAACCTTTTACGGTATCGAAAAAATGATAGCGCCAATCGTCTTCACCCATATTGCCGAGCGCTGCGGAAATACCGCCCTGCGCTGCGACGGTATGCGAGCGGGTTGGAAATACTTTACTGATACAGGCGGTCTTCAAACCTTTCTCTGCCAGACCAAAAGTAGCGCGTAAACCGGCGCCGCCTGCTCCGACAACAATCATGTCGTATTTGTGTTCGGTAATTTTGTAAGCCGTCATGATGGAGTTTCGCCTTAGGCAGAAAATACGATGCGGCCAATCGCGATAATCGCAGCGATGGCAGCAATGGCATATGCAAATTTAATAACAAGCTGCAGCGCTAATTCCTGCCAGCCGTGAATATAGTCCTCAACCACCACTTGCAGGCCCAAACGTGCATGCCAGCACATGGCGATAATGAAACTAACCAGCAAGGTTGCATTGAGTGGTTTCGCAATCGTGGCGCGCACGGTGAAGTGATCGGCGCCAATTAAACTGACCGCAAAATAAATAAACCAGGGTGCCAATACCAGCAAGGCAATCGCGGTGACACGCTGCATCCACCAATGATTGACGCCGTCTTTGGCCGAACCCAAACCGCGGGCGGTGGCGAGTGGATCGCGCATATTGCTCATAAGGCGGCTCCACGAAGTGCAAGAAACCAAAGCAAGGCGGTCAAAATTACGGCGAGTGCGACGACCAGGTAGCCGGTCTTCTGCACGGTTTCAATTTCCATACCCCAACCAATATCCCAAAGCAGATGGCGAATACCGTTGAGCAGGTGATAAATCAGGCTGGCCGAAAATGCAAAAAGTGAGAGCATGCCAAACCATGAGGCAAGAATTTGCTGAGACCAGGCAAAGCAGTCAGCGTCACTGGCAACGCTCACCAGCCATGCCGCGACAAACAAGCCACCTATGGCGTTCACCACGCCTGTGGCTCGATGAATAATAGACAAAGTACTGGTTATTTGCGGTTTGTAAACCTGCAAGTGCGGAGATAACGGTCGCTGTCTAGCTGCCATGTGATGCTCTCTATTTGATCGGTCAATGATAAGAATTCGGATGCGATAGCCGCGTCAAAAATCGATGCAACGGCCGTTTTTTTCCCAGTCGCCATAGCGTGTGGGCTCCGGCCCCTTTCGGCCCCCTATTTCGGTCGGTAATGCCGCTTCTGCTTCACTTGGTACTTCTGGCAGCAAAGGCGCACGTGGAACAAGCTCATCGTCGGCGTCTGATTTCTGGCCTATCATCTGCATTCTTTCCTCTAAAGATGAATTTTAATTCCCGCGCCTATGTCCGACAAGCTGAATTTTTCACCCGCCTCATTGAATAGACTGACGAGCTATAGGCTTTTGGAGCTGGAAGGCCCAGACGCTGTGGCTTTCATCCAGGCGCAAAGCATGAATGATGTAAAGGCGCTGGTAGATGGCCAATGGCATTGGAATGGCCTGTTGAACCCAAAAGGTCGCTTGATTGCGCTATTTGCACTGGTTCGAATTCGCGCAGATTTGCTTTATCTGTTGCTGCCGGATTTTTCTGCTGAAAAAATGGCCGCGCATTTGCAGCGGTTTATCTTCAGAAGCAAAGTCAGATTGATTCAAAATAACGACAAGGTGTTTGCGGGCGAATTTAGTCATGACCCCCACCCGGTATTGGCCCGCGATGTTATTACAGGTGACCCAGAGCATGCGCTGGCCTTGGATTTTTCATCTGACACACTACAGCGCAAGCTTTGGATATTACCTGCGTCTATGGCCGACAATGTGCTGCCGAGCGACGCAGTTGAGACCCAGTGGCGCGATGCCGACATACAACACGGGCTGCCTCGATTGTCGGAAACCCAAACCGAGTTGTGGACGCCACAAATGCTGAGCCTTGAACACTTGAATGCCTTTAGCCTCAAGAAAGGCTGCTATCCCGGCCAAGAAATTGTCGCTCGCACGTATTATCTGGGTCAGGCGAAACGACAGACTAAGCTTGTGCAAGCAAAGCATCTAAGCCATGAAGCGCCTATATACCGGGGTACTGAAAAGGTCGGGGAACTGATCTGTATCAACTCGGGACAAAATGCTGGGCTAGCCGTGCTCCAGAGCGTTGACGATTCTGATCGGCTCCATAGTGGTCAAAACGAGGTTAATCAGTCACAAGTTTTAACAGGATTACAGAGACCTGCGTAGCAGTTTTAGGACCTGTAATTAGCATAACTATTGGCTTAAGGCGTATTCTTTGATATATCGAGATTTGCAAGAGGAGGAACAGATGGAAAGTCCAAAGATTAAACGTGTCGGTTTTTTGACTGGCCTTTTATTAATGCTCGCATCCGCACAGTCCAGTGCAGCGACGTATACATTGACCGTGGAACCTAACTATCCGCCAGCGCAAGCTCAAGAAGTTTACAAGCCTCTGCTGGCTTATCTTTCAAAAGCAACCGGGCAGACTTTTGTACTGAAAATTGCTCCCAATTATCATGTGCATTGGCGTGATATGCGTAGTAAAAGCAAAGTCGATTTTACTTTTGAGGAAGCCCACTTCACCGATTATCGTGCCAAGCGCCAACGCATGATCCCCTTGGTTAGAGTAGTAGAGCCAACCAAATACACCTTATTAATCAGCGACGAAATGGCCGCCGGTGGCGCCCAAGGCTTGATCGGTCACCGCATTACCAGCATGTCTTCGCCAAGCTTGGGGTATTTATTACTGGGTGAAATTTACAGGAATCCAATCGCCCAGCCTGAAATTAAATCCTTCGCAGCCAACTTGAAAGATGGCGTGGAAATGATTTTTGCTGGTGAGTCCGATGGCGCCATGGTACCCAGCTACATTGCTGACCAATACAACAATTTACAACCAGCCTTGGTCACGCGTGAGTTGCCGGGCCGTGCTTTATCGGCCCATGAATCCGTGCCAGCAGATATTCGCAATAAAGTAAAAACCGCGATGCTGAAATTGCATTTGGACAATAATTTGTATGAGGTGATCAGCGAATTAGGCACCGCAAAATTTGTACCCACCAACGCAGCAACCTACGCGGGCAGCGAAAGTATATTGAGTGCCGCCTATGGTTATGCCCCGCCGAGCTATCAAAAAGCGGCGACTGCGCCTGTAGTCATAGCGACACCGATAAAAAAGCCCTGATTTTTTAAATGGCTAAAACCCGTAGGGG
>JAYSQD010000028.1:0-1635 GCA_043721835.1 Arenimonas sp.
TGATATTAATTGTAGCCACTCGTTCCTTCTCAACCCTGTGCACTTTCTTCTTGTTATTCTCAGCCTTGTACTCGTCCGGCCCCAAGGTGTGCGGGCGAGCATACTCATAATCATCGTACTGATAGGAGGTGCAGCCCGAAAAGGTGAAGCTTAGCGCTAGAATTGTGGCAACAGGCAAGGTGCGTGAGTACATTGAAATTTCTCGGCTCTAAACAATCGGATGATACGCTTATCGTGTCCGAACAATCTCGCGGTACTCAGGCCTTCGCGCGCTGCGTGGCAATCGCCTCGGTGAACCAGAGCAGCTCTTCGATAAAACCCTGCACCCGCTTTTCATAGGCCGGATCGCTGGGGTTGCCCTCATCATCGAAGGCATCTTGAATACGCGGTATCGGCAGGCTGGCGGGGATGGGCAGGGCGCCGAAACCAAAGGCCACCTGGCGCAGTTGGGCCAGGCAATGCAGGCCACCAAACGAACCGGCGGACACGGTGACGAAGGCGATAGGCTTGCGCTGGTATTCGGGCAACAGATAATCCAGCGCGTTTTTCAGCACGCCGGGATAACCGAAGTTATATTCGGGCGAGACCACTACCAGCGCATCGGCACGCCTTACCTTTTCACTGAATTCGCGCACCCCGGGCGGCGGATTTTCCAGATTCTTCAAGCGCTCTTCCATGATAGGAAACTGGCAATCCAAAAGGTCGATGATCTCTGTTTCAACTTTGGTGTTTTGCTGCATGCGCTTAAACACAAACCTGGCCGCCTTGGGGCTTTGTCGGCCCTTGCGCGTACTGCCTAAAATGATTGGAATATAAAACATGGCATTTGCCTCTGCTCGGTTGGGGTAAATCTATTTGATGTGTGCTTCCGATATTATTTTTGGCTCCCGCATGGAGATGGCAACTCATGCCGGGGCTTGATTCAGCAAGCCTTCAATTTGCTTATTACTTTTTATAAGCCCTGCTTCGGTGGTCGGCAGCGGTCATGTAAATTATTTTCGCTTTTTCATCCAGCTCGTAGAAGAATCGCCATGACCCTACCCGGTAACGCCACGTCGACGGCTCCCAGTCCTTCAATTTTTTAATGTTGGAACCAAAATGTGGTTCGATTCTAAGCTGGGGGTAAATATGATCGAGCAGCTTTGCCTTGAGTTTTTCTAAGCCTGATCGGGTTATAAAGACAAGGTCTGCTTGGAATGTCGCTGTCTCATAAACCTTGTAGCTATCCAACCAGGGTTCCTTTCTTTGTCGTCACATCCTTGGAGCCTTGCTTGAGACGCTCAAGCAGCCGTTTGTTGCTACGAATCTCAGCCATTTCCAGGTCGTCGGTAAACGCGGATTCCGCGATATGCGCCTTAACGGCGGTTTCAATGAAATTCGACAAGGAACGGTTTTCGGACTGGGCTTTCCTTAAAAAGGCACCGTAGGTTTGATCGTCTACACGCAGAGTGAGTGTTTTAGGCATTGCGGAACCTCGCACAGCAAGAAATTGCTTCATAATTATTCTATCTTATTCACAATGAATGCAAAACTCCTATTTGATGTGCGCCAATATCCCTTCGAGCTCATCCAGATCATTATATTCAATCACGACCTTGCCCTTGCCCTTGGCCCCGTGCTGAAAGGTGACGTTGG
>JAYSQD010000029.1:0-1760 GCA_043721835.1 Arenimonas sp.
GGCGGAAGCAACGGCCACGAAGCGGCAATGCCGATAACTATCGGCAAGCGCTTTCAGTTGCAGTTCCCAGCCCTGCTGATACTGAATTTCGTCGAGAAAGATATACATGCGCGTTCCCGCCGGGCGCTCGAACATCTTGCCGAAGCGCCGCACCAGCGTATCCAGGTTCGATCCGGTCAGGGACGGCGTTTCCAGCGGCAGATACAGAATGTCGCGACCGGCAACGCCTGCCTGCAGCAAGGCATGAATGACATGGAAAACCAGCGTGCTCTTCCCCACCCGGCGCTGCCCCATGAGCAGCACCGGCTGCTGCGGCTCTTCCGGTTGGATCAAAGCCAGCAATGCCGGCAGATAATCCCGGCGCGGCATCGCATCCTGCTCAAAGTCGATCCCGGCGCCCGCCAGCCACCAGGGGTTTTCTTCACGCAGTCTGCTTTCTATTTTAGTTTCGGTAGCTGGATTTAGCATGATGTTCATCCTGATTAAATAATTTTTACTTGCTTAACGATCTAGTAGATAATTTATCTTTTATTTACTTTATTTATGCAACCATAAATTGCATCTAAAAAAATACTGCCGATTCCCTCTGCGGGCATCCCGGCATCAAGTCCTGGCTACTGCATGCAGCATGAAAAAGGATGCTGTCGACAAGCCAGAAAGCACCGAAACAATACTGAAAACACCCCGAATCTCACTCTGCCAGCATTTTTCACTGATGCTTTATTGCCAGATTTTAATATTTATTCCTATCTTTTATTATCAGCTAGTTATGCAATAAGTGATCAATTCAGTAAATATAGTATTTTCTTATATCATTTATGTCAAGATATTTATTATTTGCTTATATTCCAGTATCAAAGGGCAATGTCGCTAAAGAAAGCCCTGATAGTTTGATGCCTGAAACCAACCTTTCCATGGCAGAAAAATCCTGCCCGCATTGCTCATATTCAAACCCGCTCACCTGCCAAGCGGAGAAATTTTACCGGGATAAATGGGTATGGGTTGGCATCCAGAGACTTGCCCGAGGATGCCGGAGTGTTTGCGTTGAGTTACCACATCTGATTGCCAGGACGATCGCTAATTTGGAGATTGCTGCCCGCACGACGCGCTCTATTAGACAGCGGATATTTCAATAAGAAAATATATCTTTCTTTGGATAAAACACCCTTGCGCACGATAAACAAATACGTAAAATGATTTTTGTCTATTGTTCAGTATTCTTTTGTGGCATTCCCGATTGAACACATCCCTGGCTTCGGAAATTAGCCACCGTCGCATTCATTTTGGAGTGAGTTTCAGTTTATATTTAAAATCAATATGTTGATGAAACATCCACCCAATACAAGAAAAATATAATTTTCTTATTTTAGTATAGAATAGCAATCTAGTGTTTTCCTGTTTGATAAGCCTGCGCACGGCGCATCACTTGACCCCCCCCTCGATTTCATCGAGGCTTGGTCCGAATGGCAAGGGCGCGCTGCTCCAGCGCTTCGGCTTGCTCTATCTTGCCGGTTTTTCTGTAAAGCCCTGCTCTATTCTCGAGGCTCGTGGCCACATCGGGATGATTCGGGCCGAGGGCCTTTTCCCAGATCGCCAGCGAGCGTTTGTAAAGCGACTCGGCCTGCTCGTACTTCCCCTGGGAATCATATAACAGCGCGAGATTGTTCAGACTCGTGGCCACTTCGGGATGATCCGGACCGAGCGCTCTCTCCCGGATCGTCAGCGAGCGCTGGTAGAGCGGTTCGGCCAATTCGCTCTTG
>JAYSQD010000030.1:0-1250 GCA_043721835.1 Arenimonas sp.
ATGCCGAAGTGTGTAAGTGCCGCGCCGGGTGATGCCGTGCATTCCGCGAAGTCCGCGTTGGCCGCCGGACTGACGCTGTTGCCAGTCACCGTAAAGCCAGCACCGCGAACAGCCGCAACGCGAGCATACCCGGTATAAGCCGTCTCACTGGTGACAGCCGTTCCAGCTTCGCCTGGATCTGCCGTGTGTAGCGAAAACCAGAGATTCCCCGCCACTGTTGACGCTCGCAATCCAGCTACATCGCCAATATCGGCAATGGCTGTATTCGTGAAGATGAGACTCAATAAATCTGTCTCGAACGTGTTTGATTTTGACATTTTATTACTCCTTTTAAACTTGCGCCGTCGCTACAATTTTGCTCATCACACCCTTATTGTCGCGCTCCACTGTAAAAACCCACTGCTTTACAGTTTGTTTTTCAGCTTTTTCAATGACAATCTGCTTTGATGACACAGCTAATATAGCATCCGCGATAGCTTTTGAGACCATCGCTGCCATTTGGGTGGACATAGCCTCGTTGGTTTTGTTCATACCGGACATTGCTGTAATCAAAGCCGTGCCGATCTCCTTACCTATTGTCGGCGGTGTCTCATCTTCGAGTTTGTCAAATAGTTTTTTCACAGGCAATTCCTAAGTGCTTCCCATTTTTTGACGTTCTGTTCAGCGGCCAGCATCGCCTTGCGTGCGCCGACCAATTTTCTTTTTGCCTTGCCGTCAACTACCATCTCGATGGTGATCTTTAACGGGCGCGGAATATCATTGATAACCACACCCACTGCGTCTGCGACAGGCTTATTCTGTCTGCGGTAATCGTCAATGGCGAACTGTAAAGAAGCAGGTGCTTTGCCGTCATTGATAAGTTGCTCTACCTTGCTCACAAAGTCATCTGACGTAGTGCCATCGTATTGCTCCAGCGCGGCAGTAAGGTCGCCCATGTCTGTGCCATCTTGCGAGAATGTTGCACCATCCACCTTACCACCAAACCTGATCGGATGCTCTTTATAAGCCTGCTCAGGTGTAATCCCCCGCTTACTGGCAGATGTAACGTAAAACGCCATGATCGGGGCAAGACTGGCTTTGTTGACATCGTTCCGGTGCGGGCTACTTTGCTTTAGGTCGGCAAGCAGCGTTTCTTCCAATGCCTTTGCGGAATCCCTGAATTCGTCGCCAGTTTCCTTCGCGGCAAGTATCTGTTCGGCACGGGCGTTGAACTGGTCTTTGTTTTCCTTGAGGTCGGCCTCCGCTTGATT
>JAYSQD010000031.1:0-21552 GCA_043721835.1 Arenimonas sp.
TCGTGCTTTAAGCACATCGTCCTAACGGCTTGCCGTACTCTGCTCTCACTTCAACAGTAGTACATATTGCAGACACAAGCGTCCTTTAGGCGCGACAAATCCCGCGAGATCGGTCGCGCCTAAAGGCGCTCCTACAAAATATCAGTCTGCCGGAACGGTTCGTTCTTTCGCCCATTCACGTAATGCTTCGACTTTCTCTGCCATCAATACTGATAAAGGCCGGGTGTTTTTTATTTCAAGAGTGAGTACAGTTTCGCTCAACACAATTTTTTCGGCGTGAGCCGCATACAAGGCACTGACAATGGCCTGTTCAATTTCAGCACCGGAAAAACCGTTGCTGTTTTCCGCCAGACGTGTGAGTGAAAAACTGCTCCAATCAATATGGCGCCGATCCAGATGCAAACGGAAAATTTCACCGCGAGCGGCATGATCGGGTAAATCGACAAAAAAGATTTCATCGAAGCGGCCTTTACGCAAAAGTTCGGGCGGCAGTTCATCAACCGAGTTAGCAGTCGCCACCAGAAATACCTTACTCTTGCGCTCCGCCATCCAAGTTAAAAAATAGCCAAGCACACGGCGTGATACGCCGCCGTCTTCGCTAGAACTAGAACTGGCCAAGCCTTTTTCGAGCTCGTCGATCCAGACCACGCAGGGCTGTAATTGTTCGGCTGAAGCTAAGGCATCCCGCAGATTTTTTTCGGTTTCGCCATGAAATTTATTATAGAGCGCGCCAAAATCCAGACGCACCAAAGGCACGCCAAAACTCCCGGCCACTGCTTTTGCCGCCAAACTTTTGCCGCAGCCCTGCACGCCCAATAACAAAATACCCTTTGGTGGATCAAGGCCAACCGGGAGGTTTTCACCGACAAAGGCTTCGGTACGATGGCTTAGCCATTTTTTCAAATTTGCCAAACCAGCAACGTCGGCAAATTGCGTGGTGTCGTATTCATAATGCAGATGTCCGCTGCGATTAAGTAATTCAAATTTTAATTTTGCCAATTCAGGCAAATCACCGGCGCCAATGGCACCATCGCGAAAAATAAGATGGCGGGCAATGCGGCGCGCTTCATTCATTGACAGGCCACGAAGATTTTTAACGATGGCTTTCAGTGCTTCCTGATCGATTTCAACGCGACGACCTTCGTTTTCACGTTTATACAAGTCGGCTTCGTCATTCACCATTTTCAGTAAAATATGTTCGTCGGGCAGGGTTAACTTGAAACGCACCGCGAGAGCTTCGAGCTCAGCCGGTATTTCAATTTTCTGCCCAACCAGAACGACGGTGTGTTCCAGACAATGACGGCGCTGGATAATGTCGCGCAAGGCCCGTTGCGTGCTGGCATAACCCAGGTAGGGATGGAAATCCAGCAGCAAATAAATACCGCGCTGGGTTTCTGCATGGATCGCATTCAAGGTCGCGCTGGCGTCCGGCGCTACATCGGCTTCGTCTTCACGATCCAGATCAAAACGGCGCAAGCCTTCGGTAATCGACCAGCGATATAAAGCACGCCAGACATTTTTCAGTGCATGACGAAACAGATCGATAACGCGGGCTTCGTCTTCGGTTTCAATCAGGATAAAAGGCGTATTCGAGCGCAGTAGCGCGGTTAAATCTTGGAGTTCGTTCATGCCGCATTATATTGGATATAAAGCATTGTTTGAATCGTGGGAGGGCCGTAAGGCCCGAATAGTCGGAGAAATTCGGGCCTTACGGCCCTCCCACGGTTACAGATAATCGTTGGCGCTAAATGTTTTTCTTCAACCACTTCGCAATCGCGATACCTGCATCACGCCCGTCATGCACGGCGGTCACCACCAAATCGGCACCACGAACATTATCGCCACCGGCAAAAATTTTCGGGTTGGTCGTTTGATACGGCAAACCACCGGTAACGTGAATGCGCCCGCTGTCTTGTAAGTTCACGCCATGTTGCTCCAACCAAGGTGCCGGGCTGGGGCGAAAACCAAAGGCGGTGATGACGATATCGGCGGCGAGTATTTTTTCATTAGCCGATGTTGCGGAAAATTCTGCACGTGATTTTCCATTCGTGGTCACTTCGGTTTCCAGCAAACGCACACCGCTTACCCTATCGTTTCCTTCAATCCCGATGGGCGCGTGATTGAACAAAAACTGCACGCCTTCATCGCGAGCATTGCCGACTTCGCGGCGCGAACCAGGCATGCTGGCTTCGTCTCTTCGATACACGCAAGTGACGCTGGCAGCATTCAGACGAATCGAGGTGCGCACGCAATCCATCGCGGTATCACCGCCACCCAGCACGACTACATTTTTGTCTTTGAAATCCAGCGAGATATCACTCGTGACATCGCTGGCAAGAATTTGCCGGGCATTGGCAATCAGGAATGGCAAAGCCTCCAGACGACCTGATAAATGTTGTCCCGGCAATTGGGCATCGACCGCTGTGTAGCAGCCGGTGCCTAGAAATACTGCATCGTAATCGGCCAGTAATTTTTCGAATGTAATGTCTTTGCCAATGTCGGTACGCAAATGAAAACGCACACCCATTGCTTCGAGCACCAGGCGGCGCGTTAGCATTACGTGTTTTTCAAGTTTGAACGGCGGAATACCGAAAGTCAGCAAGCCACCAATTTCTTCGTAACGATCGAACACATCGGCTTGAATCCCGGCGCGTGCCAATCGGTCCGCACACGCTAATCCCGCAGGTCCAGCGCCAATTATCGCAACGCGTTTTCCGGTCGCGATAACTTTCGATAAGTCGGGGCGCCAGCCTTGCTTGAAGGCTTCATCGACAATGTATTTTTCGATCGAACCAATGGTTACCGATTCAAATCCGGTATTGAGTGTACACGCGCCTTCGCATAAGCGATCCTGCGGACACACGCGACCGCAAACTTCCGGCAGGGGATTGGTTTCGTGTGCGAGCGTGGCCGCTTCAAACAAACGGTTTTCCTGTATCAGTTTCAACCAATTGGGAATGTAGTTGTGGACCGGACATTTCCATTCGCAATAGGGATTGCCGCAATCCAGACAACGGCCTGCTTGAGCTGCGGCGTTAGTGCCATCGAAATTGCCGTAAATTTCATCCCAGCCATGGATGCGAAGTTGCGACGGAATTTCTTTCGGCATCTTGCGTGGCAATTCGAGAAACTGGAAATCTTTCTGGCTCATGCGGCTTGCCTCAATGCATCAATCAAAGACTCGAGGCTGGCGGCTTTCGGTTTTACCAGCCAGAATTTTCCGATCACATCGCGGAATTCTTCCAGTAATTGTGCGGCCCAGACACTGCCGGTTTCCTGTTGCTGGGCTTGCAATAAAAACCGCAAATGTTGCAGATGGCTTTCCATGCCTTCGGGCGACATCCGCAATAAATCGATCAATTCAAGATTGCAGCGATCAACAAAATCCCGCTCAATGTCGAGCACATAGGCGAAACCGCCGGTCATACCGGCACCAAAGTTTTGTCCAGTGCGGCCAAGCACCGCCAGCATGCCGCCGGTCATGTATTCGGCACAATGATCGCCAGCACCTTCGATAACGGCCGTTGCGCCGGAATTACGCACCGCAAAACGCTCACCGGCACGACCGGCAGCAAATAATTTTCCGCCAGTGGCGCCATATAAACAGGTATTACCGAGAATGCTGGCATCACGCGCGATGAAGCTCGCATTTTTGCCAGGCGCGATCACGATCTTGCCGCCACACATGCCTTTGCCGACATAATCATTGGCATCGCCTTGTAAATACAGATGCAGGCCACCGGCATTCCACGCGCCTAGGCTTTGGCCAGCAACACCGGATAATCTGAGCGTGATCGGTGCTTCGCTCATGCCCAGATTGCCGTGATGCTTGGCAATTTCTCCGGACAGGCGTGCACCAATGGCGCGGTCGCGATTGCAAACATCGTAATGAAAAATGCCGCCGGTTTTGTTAGTGATGGCGTGCTGTAAATCCGATAGCATGCGTTGCGCCAGTTCCGCGTTATCGCGCGGTGGATTTTTTGCGTCGGTGCAGTAATGGCTCTCGTCGGAAACAAAACCGCTGGCTGCCAGAATCGGCGACAAATCCAATTGTCGTTGTTTATCGGTTTGGCCTTCGATGATTTGCAGCAAATCCACCCGGCCAATCAAATCCTGCAAACTGGCCACGCCTAAACTGGCGAGATGTTCGCGTACATCCTGTGCAACGAATTTAAAGAAATTCATCGCCATATCTGGCAAGCCGGTAAAATGCATTTCGCGCAGACGTTGGTCTTGGGTGGCAACACCGGTTGCACAATTATTCAAATGACAGATCCGCAAATATTTACAACCCAGTGCGACCATCGGCGCGGTGCCGAAACCAAAACTTTCCGCGCCAAGAATCGCCGCTTTGATAACATCCAATCCGGTTTTCAAACCGCCATCGACCTGCACCCGAACCTTGTGCCGCAGATTATTCATGCGCAGGGTTTGCTGAACTTCCGACAGGCCTAATTCCCAAGGTGTACCGGCATATTTGATCGAGGATATCGGCGAGGCGCCGGTGCCACCGTCATAACCAGAGACCGTAATTAAATCGGCATAGGCTTTCACGACACCGGCCGCCACGGTGCCGATACCGGCATGTGAAACCAATTTTACCGATACCAATGCATCAGGATTGATTTGCTTCAAATCGAAAATCAGTTCAGCCAGATCTTCAATCGAATAAATATCGTGATGCGGTGGTGGCGAAATTAAACCAATGCCCGGTTTGGCATAACGTAAGCGGGCAATGAGTTCGTTGACTTTATGGCCGGGTAATTGACCGCCTTCGCCCGGTTTTGCGCCTTGCGAAATTTTGATCTGCAAGACTTCAGCATTAATTAAATATTCCGGCGTAACGCCAAAACGTCCGGAAGCGATTTGTTTTATTTTCGAGGATTTTTCGGTGTGATGACGCGCAGGGTCTTCGCCTCCTTCACCGGAATTGGAACGTGCACCCAAACGATTCATCGCAATGGCCAAGGCTTCGTGCGCTTCGGGCGATAAGGCGCCGAGTGACATCCCGGCTGAATCGAAGCGCTTCAAAATCGCGCTGGCAGATTCGACTTCGTTGATATCGATGGCTTTGCTTTCACGTAGTTTCAGCAAATCACGCAGGGTCGATGCCGGGCGTCCATTCACATGCTGCGCGTAAAACTGGTAGTCAGCGTATTCGCCGGTGCGTACCGACAACTGCAAACTGGCGATCACATCCGGGTTATACATATGGTATTCGCCGTCATGCACGTAACGCAGCAAGCCGCCGTTTGAAAGGCCTATTGAATCATCCCAGGCACGTTCATTTAGCAAAGCGGCATCGGCTTGCAACTCGACAAAGCCAGTACCTTGAATGCGCGAAGGCGTGCCTTCAAAACAGGTTTTCACGACTTCATCGGCCAAGCCGACAATTTCAAATAATTGCGCACCGCGATAACTGCCAATCGTACTGATGCCCATTTTCGAAATAATTTTCAGCAGACCTTTTTTGATGCCGCGCCGATAATTGCGGCCAAGTTCGGCATTTTCTTTTCCACGCGGTAATTTGATGACTCCGCTTTCGCCGAGTGCATGAATGGTTTGATAAGCCAGATACGGATACACTGCCGTTGCACCATAACCAATCAGGCAGGCGAAATGGTGAGCGTCGCGCGCTGTGCCGGTTTCGATAATTAAATTGCAATCGCAACGCAGACCAACACTGATCAGATGTTTGTGTACCGCGCCAGTTACCAATAACGCATGTATCGGTAATTTGTCAGCCTCTGGATAACGGTCCGACAAAATTAAAATAATCGCACCATCGCGAACCGCCTGTTCGGCTTCCCGACAAAGCCGTTGAATGGCCTGCTGCAAGCCTTCTTCCGGCGTGAAATACAGATGCAGTAAATGCCGGGCTTCAGCAAATTCGGGCAGCTTTAAAATCTGATTGAGCTTGCGTTGCGATAATACCGGCGAATTCAGCGACAAATATTTCGCTTGCTCGGCACTGGATTCAAACACATTACCTTCGCGACCAATTTGTGTGCTGAGCGACATCACCACGCGTTCGCGTAACGGGTCAATCGGCGGATTGGTCACTTGGGCAAAGGCTTGCCGGAAATAATCGTAGAGCGAGCGCTGTTGATGTGACAGCACGGCAAACGGAGTGTCGTCGCCCATCGAGCCGGTGGTTTCCTGTTCGGTTTCCGCCAGCACGCGCAACACGTTTTCAATTTCTTCGCGACTGAGGTGAAACAGTTTTTGAAACTGCAGCAAGATGTCGGCATCGAAAGGTTTGGCTGCCAGCGATGGATCGAACAGCGCGGCATCAAGATATTGCACACCGGCTTTCAACCATTGCTTGTAGGGCGCGCGCGCAGCATTGATACGATCAATCGTTGCACTGTCGAGCAGTACGCCGGTTTTCAAATTGACCGCCATCATTTCGCCCGGGCCAAGTTTGCCTTTGGCAACAATATTCTCATCCGGGCAATCCCAGACGCCGGTTTCCGATGCAATCGTTAAGTGTCGGTCCTGCGTTAAAAACCAGCGTGCGGGCCGCAAACCATTTCTATCGAGCGTGCAGGCGGCGAAATCGCTATCGCATAAAACAATGCCGGCCGGGCCATCCCAGGGATCAATCGAGAGATTATGGTATTCGTAAAACGCCGATAAATCCGGATCGCGATGTTCGAGTGATGAAGTTGCCGGTGGCACCAGAATGCGCATCGCATGCAATAAATCCATGCCGCCTGCGAGCAAGGCTTCAAGCATATTGTCGAGACTTTGCGAATCCGAACCATGCAGACTTACCAGGGGCTTTAATTCCGAAAAATCCACCAGCGGCGATTGCCATTTTGCACCGCGTGCCACCGACCACAGCCGGTTGCCTTCAATGGTATTGATCTCGCCGTTGTGGGCAAGAAAACGAAACGGCTGCGCGCGTTCCCAGGCCGGTGCGGTATTGGTCGAAAAACGCTGATGGAATAACACCACGCGTGAAGCCAAATCTTCGCGCGCTAAATCCGGATAAAACGCCGGCATATTTTCCGGCAACACCATCGCTTTGTAACCCAGCGTGTGATTGGAAAGACTCACCACATAGGCAAACTCAGGAAAATCTTTTTCTGCGCGACGGCGCGCCAGAAACAAGGCGCGTTCAAAATCGCTTTCTGCCAAGGGCGTATTGGCGGCGACAAAAATTTGTTCAATCTGCGGCATCGCGACAATCGCCAGTTCGCCGCAGACATCGGTATTCACCGGCACCACGCGCCAGCCTAAAGTTTCAACACCGCAGTGTTTTAGTTCGCGCTGAAGGCATTCTCGCGCGAGTGCGGCGGCGTTTTTATCCTGTGGCAAAAAAATCATGCCGACGGCAAATTGATGATGCGGCAAGACAATATTGCTTTCGGCAGCGACCGCACGCAAAAAATTACCGGGTCGATGAATCAATACACCGCAACCGTCGCCGGTTTTGCCATCGGCGCCGACCGCGCCGCGATGGCTCAAACGTGCGAGCGCGCTTAAAGCGGTTTGCACTAGCCAATTACTAGGGCGCGGGTCTAGGCAGGCAATCAAGCCAAAGCCGCAGCTGTCATGTTCAAAGCCCGGCGCATACAGGCCCGGGCCGGTAGCGCTCGTCGCCATAGTCCTGACCCTTGGTTGGTGATTTAAGACCGGCCCGCAAAGGCCAGACATCAAAACTCACATAGACCAATAGAGCAGTTGCTCCAGAATTGGCCATCAATTGGTTTTGACGCTTCCTTACCTACCCTTGCCCGTTGTACAGTGAGGCTCTTGTTCTTAGCACTGGGGTTCGGGTATGCGGACGATTTTGGTAGCAAGTTCAAAGGGCGGGGCCGGAAAATCAACACTTTCCACCAATTTGGCCGCCCATTTCGCCGTTGATGGCAAACGTACTGTGCTGGTCGATGCCGACAAACAGCATTCGGCCATTCGCTGGTGTGAAAAGCGGGCACATCTTGAGACTGCGGTTTTGCCGATTGATGGCACCGTCAAAAATTGGCAGAAACTGGTGCCCGAAAATGCCCAAATCGTCATTATCGATGCGCCTGCCGGTGCCATGGGTGACGATTTAGACGCTTATATCGAAATGGCCGATGCGGTGTTGGTGCCGGTACTGCCTTCGATGATTGATATTGAAGCGACCGTGCCATTTTTGAATTCGATGGCAAAAAATGCCCGCGTTAAAAAGAAAAAACTCCCCGTCGGCCTGGTCGGCAATCGTTTGAAGCCCTGGACTAATGCGTCGCAACAAGCAATTGAACAATTAAAAAGCTGGCCGTATTCAGTAGTCGGTGAATTACGCGACACACAGGCTTATGTCTTGATGGTGGCATTGGGTAAGAGTGTTTTTGACTACAACTCCGAACAATTGCGCAGCCACCAGGAAGACTGGGCGCCAATACTCAAATGGCTCAAGAAAGTAATTTAAGGGAATTTAATGCGCGAACTTATTCTGCTCCGCCACGCCCATGCTGAAGCCGCTGCTGTCGGCCAAGATGATATTGACCGACCTCTATCGCGCCAAGGCCAGGCCGAAGCCGAAGCCGCTGGAAAATGGCTAAAAGCCAACGGCTATTTACCTGACCGAGTTGTCTGTTCCAGCGCCCGCCGTACCCGCGAAACACTCGAACAAGTACTGTCGGTCATTGGCTATGTTGAACAAAGGCAGGAACCACGAATATATGAAGCCACACCTGGCGATTTAATGACGGTTGCCGACGAGCACAAAGATTTATCACGGGTTTTATTGGTCGGCCATAACCCCGGCCTGGAACAACTGGCCGCATTATTGAGCTCGGGCCAATCGGGCGATTTTCGTGGCATGCCCGCCGGCGGCATTGCGGTATTGAAACTTCCTGTGGAAGCCGACCTGGAACCCGGCATTGCCGAGTTAGCTGCCTTTTGGTGGCCATAAGAAAGCTCCTGGCGCTTTTGTTGCTTGTGGCAAACGCGCAGGCTCATGCAGCGGTAATTGACAGCTCGCGCTCCAACGCCAGCTTCAGTATTCATCCGCGTTTGCCGATTCCTTCCGAAGGCAGTTTTGAATCGGTGAGTGGTTCACTTGTTTCGATGTCTACTCAAAAATTAAAGGTCGAAGTTCAGGTCGATGCCCGCAAGCTTAGTTTCAAAGGCCCACAATGGCTGGCCCGGATGGCGCGTTCGGAAGCTTTTCTGGATGCAGATAAACACCCCCATATTCAATTTGTCTCGGCGTCCTTCAATAAAAGCCTGCTTGTGAAAGGTGGCGAACTACAAGGTCAATTGTTTTTGCGTGGCTTGCAACAAAACGTACGTTTTCATGTTGAAAAATCAATTTGTGCAAGACCGGGCTACGACTGTGAGCTTGTTGTGAACGGCAGCGTCAAACGCCGCGATTTTGGAATGCAAGCGTATCGCTTAAGTATCAAGGATAATGTGGACTTCGAATTTCGTATTCGTTTATTGGCTGAACCTGCATCGTGAAATGGTTTAACTCGCTTGGCGTTTTCTGCATGCTTCTCGCTATAAGCGGTTGCTCGCATTTATCGAAAGAAAAACGTATACAGGCTGATAATTTTGCCGAGCAACATCGCGACAGCACATTAAGCTGCCAGAAAAAAGACGCCTGCGCACTAAAATCACCGCTGTATGATTTAGCCGATCAAGCATTTGCGCAATCAACCAACCTTCTGCCCAGACATGCCGTGATCCTGCTTGATCACGGACAAGATTCATTGGCTGCACGCCTGCATTTAATTCACAGCGCCAAGCACAGCATTGAGTTGCAAACCTTTATTTTTGATCAAGACGATAGTGGCCAACTGACTCTGCAAGCCTTAATGGATGCTGCACGACGCGGAGTAAAAGTAAGGCTCCTGCTCGACCAGCACTATGGCTTGCCTGACCCGAACCTACAGGCTTATCTCGCCAGCTATCACAGCAATTTTGAATTGCGTTTATACAACCCGCTGTTTTACGAAGCGCGTTCGCAAACGCTGGAATTTGCCGCCGGTATTTTTTTCACATTTAAAAATGTGAATCAACGCATGCACAGCAAATTATTGCTGGTCGATGACAAAATCGCGATTATCGGTGGCCGCAATGTGGAAGACCGTTATTTCGATTGGAGTGATGTTTATAATTATCGCGATCGCGATTTGCTTGTCGCAGGCCCTGTTGCGCAAGAAATGCGAACGAATTTTGAAGCGTTCTGGAGCTATCACAAAACCTACCCGGCGGCGGGCTTGAAAGATGTTGCTGAGCGCTTAATTCAACACGCCGGCCACCTCAATAGCGACAATTTATTTATTTCAAAAGCCTTATCGGCAAGGGCTGAGAAAATGAATGCCACCGCGCACAATAGCGCCGTGGTGATGGCACGGCTGCAAAAATATTTACTCTGGGTCAATGAAGTAGATTTTCTTGCCGACTTGCCAAGCAAACATGACGACATCAACCCAGGTCGTACCGAAGCTTCACAAGCGATGTATAACTTGCTGGAAAACAGCCAGCAGGAAGTAATTTTACAAACCCCTTATCTAGTTATGTCGCGCCCCGCCCGTAAAGTATTTAGAACGCTGCGGAAAAGAGAGAATCCGCCAACAATTATTATTTCAACCAATTCATTGGCCGCCACCGATGCTTTTCCGGTTTATGCTTTGTCGCATAAATACAAGCGGCTATATTTGCGTGAGTTGGGTTTTATTATTCACGAATTAAAGCCTTTTCCTGCCAGCTTGCCCATCGACATGACTGCCGTTAATAGTGGCGAAGCTACTGGGGAAGGCGCGCCTATTTTTGGTTCCGGCTCCTCGGGCTCAGCCGCCGGAGCACCGCCATTAAAACGTAGCGGTGTGCGTATTGGCCTGCATGCAAAATCGATGGTGATTGATGGCCGCATCGGCGTTGTGGGCAGCCATAATTTTGACCCGCGCTCGGATAATTTTAATACTGAAAACCTGGTCATTATTCCGGATAAAAATTTTGCCCAAGCGCTTGCTGCCAGCATTCACCACGACATGCTGCCTGAAAACGCCTGGACCATCGCACCACGACCCAAGCCGGTGATTTTTTCGGGCTTGAATTACAACCTCGGAAAACTCTCGGAAAAATTGCCGATCTTCGATGTTTGGCCATTTCCGTATGCCACGAGCTATGAATTAAAAGACGGCTGCGAGCCAGTACCATTTACCGATAAAAAATTTACAGAATGCTATGAACAAGTTGGTGATTTTCCCGAAGTAAACCTCACGCTCAAAGCCATTTACACGCGAATGGTTACTGCTTTTGGTGCCGGGCTCGCGCCGATTTTGTAGCGGCCTGCTTAAATCGTGAAAGTAGCGAGGGATTGCGCGGCTAATAAATATTTTAGTAACAGCGCATAGTTAAACTGTCACCAGTTCTTTCACAATCATCGTGAAATCACGAGTTAATTTTTACAAAGGCTGGAGTAAATAAATTACAAAGTCTTTTGCATGATCTTTGTAAAAACATCCGACGCTTCCCACGCTATCAACCATGCCCGCAGTTGTGCATAAGGACTTGCATCAAACCAAGCTCTATCCACACCTGCGAATTGTCGAATGAATGGCAGCAAAGCCAAGTCCGCAATACCTGCTTTATTCCAGAATAAATAAGGGGTTTCAACAAGCCGGGTATTTAAGTCATGCAACATAATTTCACCCTGCGCGCGATAATGCTGCATCGAAAATTCCCGATAGCGCTCCGGATATTTATAGCGATCCAGCGCATATTTGAATTCAGTATCATTGCGTTCGATCAATGCACGCGCTTCGTCGGAAAAACTAGGCAGCATGCCAAGCGGATCATGCTGTTGAAACGCCCACAACATAATGTCCAGGCTTTCATCAATCACAAGGCCATCGGCAAAAACCAAAACAGGTACCGTCGCTTTCGACGACAATTGCAGCATGCGCTCGGGCTTGGCTTTTAAATCCACTTCACATATATCCACGCGGAGCCCGCTAATGGCAATCGCGAGGCGTGCACGAATGGCATAAGGACAGCGGCGAAAAGTGTAGAGCAGCGGCTTCGGCAGCATGAATAGAGTTACCGTTTTGTATAGAACGCATTATCATGATGCCATGACTACCTGTCCAAAGTGCCTATACCAACGCCTAGCGAGCGACAGCCAGGTGCATCCAGATATTTGCCCGGCCTGCGGCATTGTCTATGGCAAGTGGCTGGCGAAACAAAATGATAGCGCCGAAGAAACTTTGATCGAACCGCAAACGCAGCAAACATTTTTACATTGGCTAACCGAAGCGCCCGAGCGAGTCGATGATATTGCTTTTTGGGCGCGCGTAATCTGCGCAGTGTTATTTGCAATGTGGACGATTTATTTCATTGCGAACGGGATTAGCTGGGAAGTGTTGGGCGGTTCGTTTATGCATGGTGTTAATTTAATATTCCACGAATTTGGCCATTTGTTTTTTAGGCCGTTCGGCGAGTTCATGACTATTCTTGGCGGCAGTTTGTTTCAGGTGATTTGGCCATGGACATTTTTGTTTGCCTTTTTATTCAAATACCGCGACACCTTCGCTGCTAGTTTAATGCTGTGGTGGAGCGGTCAAAGCTTCGTGGATTTATCACCTTATATTGCCGATGCGTATTATCGAGGATTGCCATTGGTTGGCGGAGGTGGCGAGGAATCCCACGACTGGGGCAACCTGCTGACCATGACCGGCACACTTGAGAGCTATATGGGCTTTGCCCGTACCAGTTTTTTTATTGGCAGTACTATGATGATTGCGGCAATGTTTTGGGCGGCGTTGGTGTTGCGGCAGCAGTGGCGAGTACTGAAGCAAGCGACATAATGGCCCTTCAAGCCTAAATCCGCGATAATAGAGGTTCTTTGCTGCGGCTCTCGCAGCGGTTTTCCGGAGGGATGTATGGCAGAACCCATCATTACGGCACCAGCAGGTGGCGCAAAAATTACTATTTCGGGCGGCAAGTTGAATGTCCCGAATAATCCAATCATTCCATTTATCGAAGGTGATGGTACCGGCCCGGATATCTGGGCCGCATCGGTCCGTGTATTGGATGCAGCGGTAGCGAAAGCTTACGGTGGCGAGAAAAAAATTCACTGGCTCGAAGTTTTCGCCGGTGAAAAATCCAATAATCAATTCGGTACCTGGTTGCCCGAAGCATCGGTACAGGCTTGCCGCGATTATTTGGTGTCGATCAAGGGTCCATTAACCACGCCCGTTGGCGGCGGCATTCGGTCCTTAAACGTGGCACTGCGTCAAATGCTCGACCTGTATGTTTGCTTGCGGCCGGTGCGCTGGTTCAAGGGCGTGCCTTCGCCGGTGAAGCGTCCTGACCAAGTCAATATGACCATCTTCCGTGAAAACACCGAAGACATTTATGCTGGTGTTGAATATGCCGGTGGTTCGGAACTGGCACAAAAACTTCTCGACTTTATTGCAAAGGAAGATCCCAAGGCCTTCGATAAAATTCGTTTCGGCACACAGGAAAAATCACAAGCCTGGCAGAAAGCGCTGGAAGGTATTGGCGCGCCGCATCGCGAAGTCAAAGTGAATGTTGGCCTGGGCATCAAGCCGGTCTCGTATCTGGGTACCGAGCGTCTGGTTCATAGTGCAATGGAATATGCGATCAAGAACAAATCGAAATCGGTAACCTTGATACACAAGGGCAATATCATGAAATTCACCGAGGGTGGTTTCCGTGATTGGGGCTACCAGGTCGCGAAAGATTTTTACGGCGCGGTGGAATTGGACGGTGGCCCATGGATGATTATTCCGGAAGGCAAACCCGGCGCTGGTTTGATTATTAAAGATGCGATTGCCGATGCATTCCTGCAGCAAATTCTGTTGCGTCCGGCGGAATACGATGTCTGCGCTACCCTGAACTTGAACGGCGATTATTTGAGTGACGCACTCGCGGCGCAAGTAGGCGGTATCGGTATTGCACCCGGCGCAAACATTAACTACGTCACCGGTCACGCCGTGTTCGAAGCAACCCACGGCACCGCACCAAAATATGCCGGTCTAGATAAAGTAAATCCGGGCTCGGTAATTTTGTCCGGCGAAATGATGCTGCGTTACATGGGCTGGATCGAAGCGGCGGATGCGATTATTGCGGCCATGGATAAAGCGATTGCCAATAAGCGCGTGACCTACGATTTCGCCCGCTTGATGGAAGGTGCGACCGAAGTGAAGTGCTCCGAATTTGCCGATGAAATGATCAAGCAAATGTAATTGTTATTTGGTATTGCATGCAAAGAAAAGAGCCGCGTAAGCGGCTCTTTTTTGTTGCCGTAGGAGCTTCCTTTAGGCGCGATTGTTCTGCGGCCATGTCGAACGGTAGGAGCGAGCTCTGCTCGCGAAAAACCTGCGACAAGCACTTCGCGAGCAGAGCTCGCTCCTACGTCAGATTATTTTCCGCGCAAGAGCCGCTATTAAATTTCCTTGGCGGCCGTTCCAAAAAACTTCGGTAATTTTATTTTTTCCAGAATCAGCATCATCGAAATAATCACCAGGCACATTCCGATCAAACTGAGTAAGGTTGGATGTTCGTGCAAAAACAGTACGCCCCAGATCAAGGCAAATACCGGCACCAATAAAGTCACTGTTACTGCGCGTGTACTGCCAACATCGTGCAGTAATTTGAAATACAGAAAGTAGGCAACACCGGTACAGAGCACGCCGAGTGGCAGCAACATCAGCCACGGTGTTAACTCGACAGTAGAGGGTATTGGGCCGCCGATAAACAGCACCGGCAATAAGGCAAGCGAGGCGCCGAGCAAACTACCGGTCGCCACTGCCATCGGGTCAACATTTGAAAAACGTTTGCGAATTTCACGAGCACTCAAGGCATAAAGCGCTGCCGCCGCCATGCCTGCGAAAACACCCAACGCCGTTGCCAGATTCATGGGCAATCCGCCAAATCCCACAATCATTGCGACGCCGATAATACCGAGCGAAACACCGGCAAACTTGCCTATGCTCGGTCTTTCGCCATATAGCCAAAGCAGTAACACGCTAAACAAAGGCACCATGGCATTTAATACGGCGGTAACACCGGCAGGCAAAGTAATGCTGGCGTAGGCGAATAACCAAAATGGCAGCGCGGAATTGATAAAACCGATCCAGATATAGGCTCCGGCATTTTGGCGAAGATGCAAAGGCTTGCGCATCACCAACAAGACAATGAGCAATACTAAGGCGCCCAGAATCAAGCGCCCGGCCGCGACCCAGTTGGGTCCGAGCTCGGGCACCGCAATGCGCTGAAACATGAATGAGCTGCCCCAAATCATGGCCAATAAAATCAAACGGATATAAGAAGAGTAGCTCATCGATCTGCCTTGGTGTTTGTTTCGCCAATAAGCTTAGCGAAACGAAAAATTAAAAATATCCGATAACGGAGATATACGGTGATGCTTTATTCATCGATTCATCGCACGCATCGGATTTTGCCCTGATTGTTTTTTTCATTGGCTTCGATTTGAAAATCGAAGCCTTTTCGATCAAGCTGAATCCAGTATTCGTTAATTTTACCATCGACAACGCGATACACGGCGCTCGCGATTTCAATGACCGGCAAGCCACTGGGGGCAATGCCATCCATCGGGCTAATATGGCAGCCTGTTTGTTTCCAGCGAGCATACACATGGTCGCCGTCGGCCAGTAATTGCGTGATTTCAAAATCGAAATCACCGTAAACTCGCTTAAAATCTTTCACATGGGCGGCGTAATCTTCCGGATTACGCAGAATGGTCGTTTCATTTTCAGAATTCATCTGGTGTGCCAATACTTTTGAAGCCAGATACTGCACCGCTTTATCCGGGGCTTTGCCGGAACGCACTTGATTTAAAAATCCCTCAACCACTTCTTTGGGTGACGCGTTGGAGGCCACGGCCTGGCCCGTGACAGCGGCAAGCGCCGCTGGTGTTGCGATAAAACCACCGAGAAAAAGCAGGCCTATTGACATATTCATATTGAACTCCTTGAGTGTGTTACTTGACGAGTTTGCAAGTTACGCTCACAGTCAGGCTTTGAAAATCGCATTGTTTTCAAACCAGACTTGAGCATTATTCAAGATGAGTAAACCCGCACTGCAATGGATTCCCGGCTTTATGCACACCGCCCGTAGCGGCAATATGACGCGTGCGGCCGAGCAATTAAATGTGACAGTGAGTGCGCTCAGCCATCAAATGCGCCGATTGGAAGAGCGCATGGGCAAGCGTTTATTGGTACGTGGAGCTCGCGGCATACAGCTCACGGACGAAGGTCAAGACCTCTATCAAAAACTGGAACCGCATTATCAAGCGATTGAAATATTACTAAGCCCGCATACGGTTTCGCGTGGCGATAGTTTAACGATTAGTACATTGGCCTCGATGGCGAACGTTTGGCTGTTGCCGCGCTTGGTTGAATTTGTACGGCTGCATCCGGAAATTCAAATTAATTTTGATTCTTCGGTACGCATGGTCGATTTCGACAAAGAGTTGAATATTGATGCCGCCATTCGTTTCGGGCCCGGCACATGGCCAAAATTAAGTTCGCACCACCTGCTGGATGAATGGATTAGCCCTGCGACCAGCCCGACCCTGATGAAACAGTTAGGCAAACCAAGATTGTCTGAATTGCATAAGTGCCCGTTGATTGATGACCCTTCCGGTCGCTGGCAGCGTTGGTTCAAGCATTTTAATTTGCCACAGCCCAAGCGCTACGTCGCAAAATTCAATGAAGCCGAAAGTGCGCATCGCGCAGCGGCCGAAGGTGTCGGCATTGTCTTGGCGCGACACATACTGGCTGAGCCATTCATTCAAGCCGGACGTTTACGTTATTTAAGCAAACAAAAATTGCCGGCGGAATACCAGTATTATTTAGTGTATCCGGAGCGTTCAAAAAAGCATCGCGGTTTATTACATTTCAAAAACTGGCTAGAAACGCAGGTTAAAGCAAAAGAGTGAATTCATGAATATTGCCGAACCGCAGCAAATACAAATAGATCCTTTGGCCTTACCAAGCGCGGTCGCCATTCGCGATGCCTTTCTGGATTACAACGCCAAGTTTTCCGATGTCACCAAGAAAGCCAAAAGCTGTTTTGAACAACGCGATTGGGCTGGTTCGCGCAGTGATGCCATTGCGCGGATCGAACTTTACGATCAATGTATTGCCGACATCAGCGACAAGCTCAGCGACCGCATGGCCGATCAATCGAGCAATGCCTATTTGTGGCAAGGTATTCGACAAGCTTACGAGCAATTAATTTCGCCCTTGCTTGATCGAGAGTTATTCAAGACATTTTTCAATACGTTGACGCGGCGTTTTTTCAAAACCCGCGGCGTTAATGTCGAGATTGAATTTATTGCCTTGGCGATCGAGCCGACCGACCGCATCACGCATCCGGTTGCTCGGCATAATTATGTGTTGTCGGAAAGTTTGAGCTCTTTGTTTGTGCGTGTGCTCGCCGATTATCCGTTCGCCGCCTCGTATCAAAACCCTGAAGCTTGCGCTAAAAAAATTGCTGATACTTTGCTGGCCCGTTTTGAACAATGGCCAGAACCGGCAGTGTTGGCAGTGGAATTGCTCGACACCGTTTTTTACCGTGAACGCCGTGCTTATCTGGTGGGCCGTATTTTAGGGCGAGAAAACTACGCGCCCTGCATATTGGCATTGGTTAATGAAGAGTCGGGTATTCGAGTCGATGCAGTGATTACTTCGCGACAACATGCTGCAGTTTTATTTGGTTATACCCATAGTTATTTTCATGCCGATTTGCCAACGGTCGGTGATGCCGTGGTTTTTCTCCGGACATTATTGCCGGGCAAACCGATTGATGAAATTTACACGGTGCTCGGTCGTGCCAAACAAGGAAAAACAGAACGCTATCGGCATTTTTTTCGGTATCTTGAAGAACACCCCGAACAAGATTGCAAACATGCCGATGGTGAGCGCGGCATGGTGATGGCGGTATTTACACTTCCCGGGTATCCGCTGGTGTTCAAATTGATTCGCGATAAATTCGCGTTTCCGAAAAACATCGCGCGCGAGCAGGTGCTTGAAAAATATCATCTGGTGTTTAAACATGACCGCGTCGGTAGATTGATTGATGCCCAGGAATATCGTTTTCTGCGATTTCCGCGCGAGCAATTTACCGATGCCATGCGGGAAGAATTATTGAAAGAGTGCAGTGAGTCGGTCAGCGAGAATGGCCAGGATATTGTCATTCACCATTGCTATGTCGAACGCCGCTTACGACCCTTGAATTTGTATGTTCGCGAAACCTCGGAAGAATTAGCGCTGGCCGCCATTCTGGATTATGGCCAGGCTATTAAAGACCTGGCTCGAAGCAATATTTTCCCCGGTGATTTATTACTGAAAAATTTCGGTGTCACCCGGCATGGCCGTGCTATTTTTTATGACTATGATGAACTTTGTTTAGTGACCGAATGCCGCTTTCGTAAATTACCGGAAGCCAAAAACGACGAAGAAGAAATGCATCATGGCGCTTGGTATTATGTGGCCGACAATGATGTATTTCCCGAACAGTTTCCGCGTTTTCTCGGATTGAGTGCAGCCCAGCGCGAAGCTTTGCTGGCCGCGCACGGTGAAATTTTTGATGCCAGCTGGTGGCAAAAAATTCAGAGTGATATACAAGCCGGCATTTTTACCGATGTGCCACCGTATCCCGACAGGTTGCGATTAAGTTCATCGTAGGGTGGACACCGCCCACCAAACGTACACGCAACATCAAACAACGGTGGGCGATGCCCACACCCTACGGTGTTTATTTAAGGTATTGTTTGCAGCATCAATAATCTCGGAGTGTGAAATGAAAAAATTACTATTAGTTCTGGCCTGCGTCTGCGTAATCACCGCCTGCCATTCCAATGGCGATAGCAAGCCAAACGTGAAACAAGAAGCAAAACAATTTGATTCGGCCATTACTTCCGTGCTGGCGGGCGATTGGCGTTCATCGGAAAACAGGGCACGTGATAAATACCGTCACCCGCAGGAGACACTCGTATTTTTTGGCATAAAGCCAAGCGATACCATTATTGAAATTACACCAAGTGCCGGTTGGTACACCGAAGTGCTTGCGCCTTTAGTCAAAGGTAAAGGTCGTTATTTTGGTATCGTCACCGATCCGGCAAAAACCAGTAGTGATACATCGCGAGATTACAACGCAAAACAAAATAAGACATTACGCGACAAAATGGCGGCCCGCGCCGATGTCTATGGCGATGCCAGCCTGTTGGAAATCGATCCCAAAGCGCCGGTGATTGGTGAATCAGGCACGGCTGATGTCGTGCTGACGTTCCGCAATGTGCACAACTGGATGGGCGCAGGTACGCAAGCGGATATGTTTGAGGCTTTTTTTGAAGTATTGAAACCAGGTGGCACCTTGGGTGTAGTAGAGCATCGTGCAAAAGACGATGTGCCGCCGGGCGACAAGACCGGTTATGTCGGCGAAGCGCAAGTGATTGCCATGGCGCTTGCCGCCGGATTTACCTTGGATGCTCGCAGTGAAATCAATGCCAATCCAAAAGACACTAAAGATTATGTCAATGGTGTTTGGACGCTGCCACCGAATTTACGTGAAGGTGAAAAAGATCGTGCAAAATATCTGGCGATTGGCGAAAGTGATCGCATGACATTGCGTTTCAAAAAGCCGCTATAAGATTATTTGTAGGAGGCCGCTTGCGGCCTCCTACGGGTCATATTGCCTCGCCCGTTTGCAATCGCCATAACGACGCATAAATTTCATTGCGCGCAAGTAGTTCTTCGTGGCGGCCCTGTTCGACCAACTGTCCGTTGTCGATCACGAAAATACAATCGGCATTTCTCACAGTAGATAAACGATGCGCGACAATAATCGTGGTTCGATTTTTTGAAACACGCGCCAATGATCGTTGAATGGCGGCTTCGGTTTCGTTATCGACGGCTGAAGTGGCTTCGTCAAGAATCAATACCGCCGGGTTGCGGAATAAAGCACGCGCCAGTGCGATGCGCTGCCGCTGCCCGCCCGAAAGCTGGGTGCCGCGTTCGCCGACTTCACTATCAAAAGTTTTTGGTAAGCTGGCGATAAATTCGCTGGCTTCTGCAGCATCGGCAGCGGTTTCAATCGCTTTCTTGTCGGCATCGTATTCGCCGTAAGCAATATTATCGGCAATGCTGCCATCGGTCAGAAAAGGATCTTGTGCAACGTAGCCCAATTGTTTGCGCAAAGCGGTGGAATTTATTTCGGCAATATTCTGTCCATCAAATAAAATACGGCCTTGGTCGGGTGAAATAAAACGTAGTAATAATTTCAGCAAGGTACTTTTGCCGCTGCCGGTACCGCCGACAAAAGCAACGGTGCTACCGGGCGGAATATCGATATTGATATCGCGAAGCGTTGGTGTGTCGGCATAGGCGAAGGAAATATTTTCGAATTTCAAGCCGCCTTTTACGGGGCCGGAAAATTCCTTGCTGCTTTGCGTGGGCAGCGTGGTTTCCAGTAAATCCATGACCCGATTGACCGATGCCATTGCACGCTGATACAAGTCAGTCATATCGGCAAGGCGGGTCATTGGCCAGAGTAATCGCTGCGTTAAATACACCAGCACGGTGTAACTGCCGACGCCAATCTCGCCTTTCAAACACAGATAGCCGCCGTACAATAAAGTGACGACAAACCCTGACATCACTGCCATGCGAATTACTGGCGTAATCGCCGCCGAAAATTTAATAGCCTCGCTATTGCATTCGCGAAAGGCATTCGATGCCAGACGCACATGCTCGGCTTCAAAGGCCTCGGCGGTATAGGCTTGAATGGTGGCCATGCCAGCCAGATTGTTATTCAGCCGATTGGACACTGTTGCCGCGGCTTCGCGGGCAGCCACATAACGCGGATACAAACGCTTTTGAAACCAGAAGGCTCCGAATAAAATCATCGGAATCGGCATCAATGCCAGCACTGCCAAATTGGCAGTCAATACAAAAAAGACCGCGCCCACAAGTAGTGACGAACAAAATACCTGGATCAAATCATTGGCACCGGTATTGAGGAAGCGTTCGATTTGATTCACGTCTTCATTCATCAATGCCATTAAACGACCACTGCGTTCTTGATTAATAAAGTCCGGTGGTAATTTTTGCAAATGCGAATACGCTGCTTGTCGCAATTCATGCTGCATGTCCTGAGCAAGACCGCGCCAACGAAGCGCGTATAAATATTCGAACAGGGACTCGAAAACCCAGACCAAAACCGTTAATGCGGCCAATGCCCATAATTGTTGCATAGGATCGACAATGCCCAATTTGGCAAGAAACGACGCCTTTTGATTGACCACTACATCGACCGAAACGCCAATTAAAATTTCCGGCAGTACGTCGAATACTTTATTGCAGACCGAAAAGATACTGCCCAAAATGATGTTGCGACGGTAAGGTTTGGCAAAATCGAGCAAACGACGCAGTGGATGTTGGCTGGAAAGCGCGTTATTCATCATAAATCACCAAAAAAGACTGCAAGTATTCTCTCACGCCGTTACACTGGGGCAATGCTGATTGCTTTTAACAAGCCCTACAATGTGTTGTGCCAGTTCAC
>JAYSQD010000032.1:0-20840 GCA_043721835.1 Arenimonas sp.
AGATTTATCGCTCACACAGAAGCCGGATATACGCTTGCAATCGTACCGAAGCCAAAACCACTTGTTGCAAATCAGGGGGAGTCCATATACACCCTACGATTCTTTCGCGGCCCAGCGCTGTATATGTGCAGCAATTTCCTGAACACCATCGGTCAATGCCGCCGGACCAGGTTGCAAAATAATCGGTGACTTTATTTCGAATAGTTGATTGTTTTTTACTGCATTGATGCTTGACCAGCCATCACGCTGAATTACTTTTTCCGGACGAAATTTTTTGCCGCACCAGGAACCGAAAATAATATCGGGGTTGCGGGCGATGACTTCGTCTCCATTGGCCATGATGCGATCTTTAGCCAGGCTTTTTTCTGCACGCTCAGGAAAAATATCATCACCGCCGGCAATACGAATTAACTCCGCGACCCATTGGATACTGGTAATGAGTGGTTCGTCCCATTCTTCAAAATAGACTTTTGGGCGATGTTTTAAAGTGCTGGCTTGTTGCTCGATAAGCTTGAGGTTTTTTTCGAGATCGTCGGCATAAGCATGGGCTTTTTCAGCAACTCCGACCAAAGCACCCAGTCGTCTCACATAGTCGATGATGCCGCTTACACTACGATGATTGCTGATCCAGACTTCAACGCCATGTTTAATCAAGGCGGCGGCAATTTCGGATTGAATATCGGAAAAACCTACTACGAAATCAGGTTTCAGTTTTAAAATTTCATTGATTTTTGCCGACGTGAAAGCACTAACTTTTGGTTTTTCTTTGCGTGCTTTTGCGGGTCGAACGGTAAAACCGGAGATACCGACAATGCGATCCTGCTCACCCAGTGCGTACAACACTTCGGTGGGTTCTTCGGTAAGGCAGACGATACGTTGGGGGCCGATGGTCATCGTAATTTTACTTTCTCATGTTGTAAAAATAAAAAAAGAAATCGTCACCCCGACGAAAGTCGGGGCCCAGAAGCAAAGGTCGTAGCGAGTTTTACATAGCCACAGTATGTTGGGAACAATTTAGCAGATAGCGCATTAAGCATTTCGTGATGCCGGTACTTCTGGATCCCGACTTTCGTCGGGAAGACGTTTATTTTTACCGAAGTATTTATAAAGACAACATTGACGGCTGCTACGGAAACAACATCCGCTTATGCCATTCTCCATTTACCCGCTCGTAGCATTGACGCTCATGCAAACGAAATTCTGCGCCATACCAAAACTCAAACATTTCCGGCATTACGCGAAAGCCTGACCAGTGCGAGGGGCGTGGCACATCAATGCCATCGAATTTTTTTTCGTAATGTTCAATCTGTGCTTCAAAAGTCTCGCGTGAAGCTAGCGTTGCCGATTGTTTAGATGCCCAAGCACCAATCTGGCTACCGCGAGGCCGCGATGCAAAATAAGCGTCGGCTTCTGCAATGCTGATTGGCTCGACACTGCCTTCAATGCGTACCTGAATCTGATTATCCAGATTCTTCCACAAAAACAATAATGCCGCCTGCGGGTTACTCGCCAGTTGGCGACCTTTATGGCTGTCAAAATTGGTATAGAACACAAAACCACGGGCATCGAAAGCTTTCAATAAAACGGTGCGGGCCGATGGCCGTCCGTTTTTGCCGAGCGTAGCAAGCGTCATCGCGGTCGGTTCACGTTCGTCGCTTTGTTTGGCGCGTTCTTGCAAGTGCGCAAAGGTATCGAGTGCTTCTTGGTACAAATCCTGCATGATTCTTCCCTGATTATTGAGCGCGATGCCGGATGCTCGCCGCGCTATTTCTCGCTGTTACAAAAGTTTTGTCATTACCGTAGGAGCGTCCTTTAGGCGCGACACACCCCGCCAGATTTATCGCGCCTAAAGGACGCTCCTACGAAAAAAATACGCACCTAACTGCAAATAAAATCAAAAACTATTCCTTGCCAACAATAAATGTCACTTTCATATCTACGCGCCATTCGGTAATGGTGCCATCGCCGTCGGTTACGACTTTAATATCGTTTAACCAGGCGCCTTTAATATTTTTTACGCTTCTTGACACTTTCTTCAAGCCGCCCTGCACGGCATCTTCAATGCCCTTGGTGGAAGAGGAAGAAATTTCGATAACTTTCGCGACAGAATTACTCATTAGAAATCCTTTATTGTTCGCCGAAGCTGGCTTGTTGACTATACGCCAGCGATGTTAAGAAGTTGTCGATAACCGTCGCGGTAACTTGAATATTTTGGGTGCCAGCCGGTGGCTCGCAATGCATCATTGCGAATGCGACGACCAGTACTTTCTACACCATTCTCTGCTGCTATTTCGGCGTTTGGCTTACGTAACCATGCGAGCACTTCAGATTCCAGTGCCGGGCAATCATCAGTCACGCAATAAAGCGGGCTGGGCGATGCCAAGCCCAACACATGCACGATGGCCGCTACGCCGTCTTCGACATGAATGCGATTAGTCCAATGGGTGCGTCCATTTTCGCCCGCTTGTGCACGGCGCAACATCCATTGCCTGCCGGGGCCATAAATACCAGTAAATCTTAATGCAATTCCCTGTTCATGCTGATGACATAGTTTTTCGGCTTCACGCAGAATTTGCCCGTTAAAAGTTTCAGCTTGTGCTGGGCTTTGTTCATCAATCCATTCCCCGGCATCTTGCCCATAAACGGCCGTTGAACTCACAAAAACAATGCGCTTGAACTGGCATTGACTTAACAGGCGTTGCAGACCATCAACATATAGATGCCGATAAGCATCGGCGCTGCGTTCATCAGGCGCTACACAAAACACCAAGGCATCGGCTTGTTGCGGCAGCTTTGTTAAACCTTCGCCACTAATTAAATCAGCGGCCATTGAGCGAATACCGACCGGCAGCTCGCGAATAGAGCGGCTAATGCAAATGAGCTCATGCGCTGCATGGGACAAAGCCGTGGCCACGCGACCACCCACATCACCGGCGCCCGCAATTATTATTCTGCTATTCATTTACTACTCGCAACATATGCCTTGGTTTGCTGGCGATGTTAGCATTAGGGCCATGAATCCCGCGTCTAACATTATTTTGATTGGCCCGATGGGGGCCGGCAAAACCTCGATCGGCAAACGCCTCGCTGGTTTATTGGGCCTGCATTTTGTCGATGCCGATCATCGGCTGGAAGAAGTCACTGGCGTCGCGGTGCCGCTTATTTTTGAATGCGAAGGCGAGGCCGGGTTTCGACAACGCGAGTCGCAACTTATCAACGAATTATGCCAAGGCAAAAATCAACTCATCGCCACTGGTGGCGGCGCGGTGTTGTCGGCCGATAATCGCCGACAATTGCAGGCAAATGGCTTTGTCGTTTACTTGCAAGTCACCGTTGAACAACAATTAGAGCGCTTGGTGCGTGATCGCAGCAGACCCTTGTTGGCCGGTGGCGATAAACGCGAAAAATTATTGGGCTTATCCGTCATTCGGCATCCGCTTTATCTTGAAATTGCCGATTTGGTGTATCAATCAAGTGACAATCAAGTGGCTAATGCGGTCGCGGGGTTACAGCTACAACTTCAACATCACTGGCAACGTGCCGAGGCAGCCTAATGCGGCAAATTCAAGTGAGCTTGGCGAAACGCAGTTATCCCATTCGCATTGGCAATGATGTGCTGAGCGATACCGCCGCACTGGTCAGCTTGGTGATAGGCAAACAGGCGCTGATTATTACCGATGAAAATATTGCGCCCCTGTATTTACCAACAGTGCAAGCAGCCCTCGAAGATAAAATTGTTCATACGCTAATATTTCCGCCCGGCGAACAGGAAAAAAATCTCACTCGCTTTGGCGAAGTTATGCATGTGTTGGCCAGTATGAAAGCCAGTCGCGATGTCACCCTGATTGCGCTCGGCGGCGGCGTAATAGGCGATTTAACCGGCTTTGCAGCGGCGTGCTGGATGCGCGGCGTGCGCTTCGTACAAATCCCCACTACTTTACTTGCCATGGTCGATTCATCCGTCGGCGGCAAGACTGCGGTCGATCTTGAAAGCGGAAAAAATCTGGTGGGTGCGTTTCATCAACCAGTGGCGGTGCTCGCTGATTTAAGCACCTTAAAAACTCTGCCCGAGCGTGAACTAAAAGCCGGTCTGGCCGAAGTCATTAAATATGGCGCAATATTTGATGTCGGTTTTTTCTCATGGCTGGAAAAACATATCGAAGAATTATTGGCACTCGATGAAACCGCATTGACCGAAGCCATTTCACGCAGTTGCCGACAAAAAGCTGGCGTGGTGTCGCGTGACGAAACCGAACACGGCGAGCGCATGCTGCTCAATTTCGGCCATACCTTTGGCCACGCTATTGAAACCGAGCAAGGCTATGGCGGTTATCTGCATGGCGAAGCGGTCGCCATTGGCATGTGTTTGGCCGCCAGACTCTCGGCGCAATTGAAACGCGCATCCGGTGCTGATACGGAACGTCTGGTCAAACTGCTAATACGCGCCGGTTTGCCGACTTCATTGCCGGCTGAGCTAGACAGTGAAGCATTGTTAGCGCGGATGAAACTGGATAAGAAAGCATTGTCGGGAGCTCTGCGTTTGATTCTTTGGCGAGGCCTGGGCCGTGCCGACATGGTGCCTGATGTGCCGGAAACCGCGATTTTAAGGGTGCTTAGCGGTTAAAATACACCATGCGATTATTTCTCCAACAAAAACCGACCGCCGGTGAGGCACCCAAGTTCGTCCAATTAATTCTGGAGCAGGATTTATTGGGCGGCTGGTGTTTGGTGAAGGAAGCCGGGCATACCGGTGGCCGCAGCCAGTTGAAACGCGAACAATTTTTGCAACACGAGGCCGCGATTGCCGCGTTTGAAAAAGCACGCGATGCGCAAGTGAAGCGTGGCTTTCAGATTATGTTTGTGCAAGGCGCTGATGCGCCTGAGCACTGATTCATCGAGAACAAAATGACTTTAAAAAACGATCGATTCCTGCGCGCCTTACGCCGCGAGCCCGTAGATGCAACACCGGTCTGGCTGATGCGACAAGCCGGGCGTTACTTGCCCGAGTATTTGGCGACCCGAAAACAAGCCGGTAGTTTTATGGGCCTGGCGACGAACCCGGAACTTGCTTGCGAAGTCACCTTGCAGCCTTTGCGTCGATACGAGCTTGATGCGGCGATTTTGTTTTCCGATATTTTGACGATTCCCGATGCCATGGGTTTGGGTTTGAGTTTTGCCGAAGGAGAAGGCCCGCGTTTTGCCCGCCCCATTCGCACCCATGCCGATATCGAAAAACTTTTCGTGCCGGACATGGCAAAAGAATTACGTTATGTGATGGATGCGGTCAGTTTGATTCGTAAGGAATTAAACGGCAGCGTACCGCTGATCGGATTTTCCGGCAGCCCGTGGACGCTTGCCTGCTACATGATTGAAGGCGGTGGCAGCGATAATTTTTCGAAGATCAAAGCCATGGCATTGAACGATGCGCCGGCCTTGCATCGCCTGCTTTCCATAGTCACCGACTCGGTTATTGCTTATTTGGGCGCACAACGCGCTGCCGGTGCGCAAGCACTGCAAGTATTCGATACCTGGGGCGGCGTGTTGTCGCCACACATGTACCGCGAGTTTTCATTGCGTTACCTGCAACGCATTGCCGCCGAATTGCCACGTGGCGAGGGTGCCGACAAAACACCGCTAATTTTATTTGGCAAAGGCAACGCGCCCTACCTCGAAGAACTTGCCGACACTGGCGCTGAAGGTATTGGCGTTGATTGGCTAGTCACACTCGAAGAAGCCCGCCGCCGCACGCAAAATAAAGTTGCGCTGCAAGGCAATCTTGACCCGGTCACTTTGTACGCAGACCCGGACGGCATTCGTCGTGAAGTAAAGCGCACGCTCGACAGTTACGGCAAAGGCCCCGGCCATATCTTCAACCTCGGCCACGGCATGTCACCGGATATGAATCCCGATCACGTCAAAGTATTGGTCGATGCCGTACATGAGTTTTCGCAGGTTTGATTTGTAAACAATGATTAAGCAGGAGCGCTGTAAGGCGCGAACAAAGCTGCGGTATAAATGTTCCCTGCCGCGAGCTGGGGCCCAGTGGCCTGCACAGGTGGTTACTTCACTCTGTGTAAGGGTTACTGCTACGTTTTATTGTCGAGACAACACAATAAGGGTAATTTGAGATCATGCTTTGCATAAGGTCACTCTGTGTTACTACTGTGGTCACGCAACATTTTAAATGAGAAGGCTCAAGCCATTCGTTGAATCCAATCACTACCGCTGCGATTTCATCGATATCGTCAGGAATCTGAGTAGCCAGGGGAAGTGTTAGCTCAAGCTCATCTGCGCGATCAAAGGCTGATTGCGCATCTTGGCTAAGTAGCAAATTCACTGCCACTAAGTTTGGGCGATACTGCTCTAATTTATTCTTACCTTTTTTTGCCTGAAACGCCTCGCGTAGTGCTACCTCTAGATAAATTTGCGGGTCACCCGTTTGGTTTCCATGGATTCCCGGAGCATATGCATCTTCATCCTGGCCTTCCATGTATATCGTGATGCCTTGATTGCATTTTGGATACAACACCACGGGGTGTTGAATCAACGCTGCGGACTTGGCGTTTGCTATGTAGGCAGGACTTGTAAAGTCAGCAAGGACACTATCAAGAAAACTTTTTATATTTTCATCTTTAACAGTGAGGCTTAATTGCACATACAAGTCATAGTGCACACGTATAGAGCTATCAAGCCGTTGTAGCAACTCCTCAATAAATGACATCAGTCCAAATGATTTGCGATACACATAGCACTCAACATAATGCACCTTTGACTCGATATCTACTGAAAAATCAGGCCCTCCGGTTACTGAACCCCATTGAACATTTGATCCGATCTTACAAAGATATTCAGCCATCTGTAACTGCCATACTAACGACCAAAAATCAGAGAAGTCGGGAGACTGTAGCAAAGGTTTTTCATTTACCCAGTTTGGAAGTTTCTCCGCAATAGCGAATAATTCATCGAGTCTGACAAAAAGCGAATCACTAGCATATGTACCTAGATGCCAAGCCATATAGTGACAGTAGTATGGTGGTTTTTCTCCGTATTTTTTTAGGGTGTCTAGCGGAAAACTTCGTTGTATGGAATGAAATTTATTAAGTCGTCGCTCAACCAAGTCCCAATCAATAAAGCGATGCACGAGTTGTCGCTGAGCTGGATTCTCATTACTCATTTCATCTCGCTTTTCGCAATGAACAAAGTTTCATATTTCACTATTAGATTAGCAATACAACGAATCAATAAATGTTCCAGAAATTACAAAAGTCACAAAGAGAAGGTACTGAGCACCAGCTTTCGCACGAGTCGTTGAAAATGGAGCTCGATGACAAATAATTTATGTCAAAAATTCATTCGCGCCTTATAGCGCTCCCACTAAATGCAAAAAGCCCCACCCTACCCCTCCCCCGTTAGAAACAAGAGCACGGGGGAGGGGATTTGTCAGGCTTTTTATTTTAGTCCCAAACCCCAAGTCCCGAGTGCCACTTTACTCACCCCTTCTCCAGCATCGGCGGCAGCGGGCAATGCAGCGATGCACAAACGGTGCGCAGTAATTCGGCTTCGGCGATGCTGACTTGATTGTCCTGACTGATTGATGCGACCAGGCCCTCGATTAATAATTCCTTGCTCATCGGTTCCAGGCTGTCTAATGCAGGCCAGACGGTTTCGAGGGCTTCGACAAAGGATCTTGTCACTTGGTAATTAATATTTTCACGCGGCAGCGCGCGCGACATCCCAGCGATATAGGCACGTTGGGCATCGGCAGGGTTGCTATGGCCCACTTGCGCTAACACCGCCATCAAGGTGCTGGCTTGCACGGCGACATCTTTCAGTTTTTTATTGCCGTGCCGCCAGGCTTTGCTGGGGTCGAGCACGTCGCGCACTTGAGTGCCAAGCAAGTGGCCAAGACAATATTCATACAAATCGATATGGCCGTCGGCATGCACGAGCGCATATACCGATTCCATAAAACGAACCAGTTCCGGGCGCGGTCGTTGGCGCAATGTCGGAAAACACAAAGACGCCAAAGGCAGACGATGCATCGGATTTAGCTGGCTCACTTGGGCGTAGAAATCTTTCACCACAGAAGGCAAGGCGTCGCCGTGGCGGGCACGCAATTCAAACGCCTGCTTGGCCTGCACTTTTTCATCGGATGAGTACAGCAAGGCGCACATAAGCGGAATGACACCATGATGACTGCGTGCGGCCTGCTGCAAAATTTCCGGAATGCTGCTGGCAATATCATGCGCGCGTTGGTAGTCACCAGAGTTTGGCGAGCCGACTTGCTGAATGATCGAAGGCGGCGTGACCGTCACATTACTTTGCGATGAAGGCATGCTGCTGCCATCGTCGGAAAAACCAAGCAGGCGATCTTCTTCCAGACCGACTGGCGGCTTCATGCTCCAGCGCGCCGCAAGTTCATTTAATTCCGAGGGTTTGAAGCTCGGGTCTAGCGCTTTGATTCGTTCTGCCAGCGGCGGATGGGTTGCCATCATTCCCGACAAGGCGGCGCCGGAACCAAATAGCATATGGCTAACTTCTTCGGCATCGGCATTCGCGATTTTCGAGCCGTCATGCAAGCCGCCAATTTTTTTCAGGGCGCCGGAAATGCCTTTCGTTTGCCGGGTGAACTGCACCGCACTGGCATCGGCCAGATATTCGCGCTGCCGACTAACGCCGGCTTTAATCATGCGACCAAAAAACAAACCGATGTAGCCAATTGCCATCAAACCAATCGCCACACCGATAATTGGCGCAGCGTCTTTGCTGCGAAAACGTCCGTGCTCAAGAATTTTCTGACCGATCAATGCCATCACCATAATGCCGAACAGCAGGCCCATCAGTTTGATATTCAAACGCATATCGCCATTTAAAATATGGCTGAACTCATGCGCGATCACGCCCTGCAATTCATCGCGATTCAAAGTATTCAATGCACCGCGCGTTACCGCAACGGCGGCATCGCTGGGCGAATAACCGGCGGCAAAGGCATTGATACCGGCTTCGTCATTCAACACGAAAATTTGCGGCACCGGCACGCCGGAGGCAATCGCGATTTCTTCCACCACATTACGCAGGCGCCGCAAATGGTAGTCCGTGGTGTTTTCTGGCACCGGCATGGCGCCCAGATGATGCGCAACCGCAGCGCCGCCGGTACGCAGTGAAGCCATGCGATACAAAGTAGCGCAGCCAATGACCATCAAGACCACAACAGTGCTGACTACAAGCATTGGCAGTGGATTAACGCCTTCGGAAAAACCGCCCATGGCAATCAATAGCACAAGATCAATCGCCAGTACGATGGAAAAAACGGCGAAGGCAAACAACAGCACCAAACGCTTGGACTGTTTGCGGACGGCGGTTTGTCGTTCAAAAAAATTCATGGTGTCATACCAAATAAAGCGAGACCAAACGAAGAATGCCTAAAGCAAAACGCCAGCATTCACTGGCGTTTGCATGATTTATTAGAACGAAACTTTCGGCGCTTCGCGTTTAGCCGGTTCGGTAATTTCCAGCAAAGAAGCCGCCACAAAATTAAACATGCCGGCCAGAATATTGGAAGGGAACACTTCGCGCTTATTGTTATAGCCCATGACGGAATCGTTATAGGCCTGACGCGCGAAGGCGACGCGGTTTTCGGTTGAGGTCAGCTCTTCCGACAACTGCATCATGTTTTGATTGGCTTTTAAATCCGGATACGCTTCACTTACCACCATCAAACGACTCAAGGCACCGGTTAAACCTTGGTCAGCGTTCGCCAGCTGTGCCATCGCGTTGGCATCGCCAGGATTAGCACTTGCCGCTTTCAAGCCGCTGACCGCGGCTGCGCGCGCTTGAATCACGGCTTCAAGAGTTTCGCGTTCGTGCGCCATATAGCCTTTTGCGGTTTCGACAAGATTGGGAATCAGGTCGTAACGACGATTCAATTGCACATCTATTTGCGCAAAGGAGTTTTTATAGGCGTTGCGAGCGGTCACCAGACCGTTGTAGATACCCACCACTAAAAAACCGGCAATGCCGATAGCGATTAACAAGACCAAGACTGATATGCCCATAACACTCTCCCTACTCAATAATAATGTTGTGTGAAATGTTCAGCTGAAATACCGCCGTGCGGGGTAAAATAACCTATCGCCCCAGCATACGCATCTTCTGCGCCCCATGAAAGCCATGAAAGTAATCCTACTCGCTTCAATGTTCGGCCTAGCCTTGCTTTCAACTGGACAAACTCGTCTGGCGGATGCGCCGACCACAAACACGGCAAAGTACATCACTAAAAAACGCGGAGCGCTTCCGGATCAAACCGTGAATGCACGAAATATGGAAAACTTGGCGCAAAGATTAGTGACTGAAAAAAATCTGCCCGGCCTAGCCATGGCTATTGTGCAAGATGGCCAGGTGATCTCGCTGAAAGGCTATGGCGTCACCGATAGCCAGAACGGCACACCGGTGATGCCCTACACAGTGTTTCGTCTGGCCTCGTTATCGAAAGCTTTCGCCGCTACCTTGAGCGGCCAGTTAGTGGAAGAAGGCGCGATGAGCTGGGATTCCCCGATCATCAATCAATTGCCTGCCTTCAAATTGAAAGATTTTGCCAGCGGCAGCACGGTGACCGTGCGCGACGTGCTGAGCCATCGCGTGGGTTTGCGTGATCATACTTACGACGGCGCGTTGGCTGGCGACCAACCTTACGCATTAATCGCCGAGCGTTTGTCGGATGCGCCAATGACCTGCTCCCCCGGGGATTGTTACGGTTATCAAAATATCGCCTACAGCTTGATTGGTGACTTGACCTTCGCCGCCACCGGCGATTTTTATCCTCATCAAGTGGAGAAAAGAATTTTCACGCCACTCGGCATGGGTAATGCCAGTTATGGTCTGGATGGATTGATGGCGAGTGCGTCCTGGGCCAAGCCGCATATCCGCGGAAAAGGTGGATGGTTGCCGATAGCTCCGAACGAAAATTATTACAAAGTGCCACCTGCAGCAGGCGTCAATGCCAGCGTGCAAGATATGGCGCAATGGCTGCGTGCCCAGATGGGTCACCGGCCTGACGTGTTATCAGACGATGTGCTCAATCAAATTCATACGCCGCAAGTGGCAACGCCTGGCGAAATTCGTTCTTCGGGCTGGCGTAGTGAGCGCCTCAATAATGCTTACTATGGTTTGGGCTGGCGAGTGATGAATTACAGTGGTCGCACCATGATTTTTCATGGAGGCGCGGTTCGCGGCTTCCGTGGCCTGATCGCTTTTTTACCGGATCAAGATATTGGAATCGTAGTGCTATGGAATTCGGAGTCGGCCATGCCCTCCGGCCTGATGCCTACTTTTATGGATGCCGCTCTTGGTTTGCCACAACGTAATTGGCTCGGGCTGGAAGAACTTGGTCCGGTGAGCGACGAGATCGGTGCAGATTAAAAAACCCAGGGGCACCTACTTGCTGCGTCCAAACACCGCCGCAATCTGAAATATGGGCGCGGCAAGCAGGCGCCCCTACCGTGTACAAACACCCGGCAATCTGAAACAGAGCGCGGCAAGCAGGCGCCCGTAAGATGTATGTCCCAATAAAAAAGCGCCTTTCGGCGCTTTTTTGTATCTGCAGGCAATCTTGGTAAATCTCTCTCCCCGGTAAAGAAACACGGGGAGAGAGCCAAAATTGTTGCTTGCGAAATTACATCGCAGGTGCAGCAGGTGCAGCTGGAGCAGCAGCCTTTTTCTTAGCAGCTTTTTTCTTCGCTGGCTTTTTAGCAGCAGGCTTTTTAGCAGCGGCTTTCTTGGCAGCAGGCTTTTTAGCAGCTTTTTTGGCAGCTGGTTTTTTAGCTACTTTTTTGGCAGCTTTCTTAGCAGCTGGTTTTTTAGCTACTTTTTTGGCGGCTTTTTTAGCAGCTGGTTTCTTAGCTACTTTTTTGGCGGCTTTCTTAGCAGCTGGTTTTTTAGCTACTTTCTTGGCGGCTTTTTTCGCTGCTGGTTTTTTAGCAGCTACTTTCTTTACAGCTTTCTTTGCGGCTTTTTTGGCCGGCTTCTTTGCAGCTTTCTTAGTTGCCATGGTCAACTCCTCGTCAGTTGGCTTAGATAACGCTTAGGTAAAGCCTTTTAATACAACATAGCAGGAACATTCCGGCTACGAACTGCCACAGCGCCGAAGCCCTGCAGTAGATGGGATAGCAATGCAGTGGCATTGCGGAAGTGGGATGCAATAAAAACGCCCAAACTATTAGCCGTTTGAGCGCTTGCATGAGTATTTGTAGTCACAGGCACCCGAGTGGGTGCAATCTGTTTTTTAGAGGAAACGAAGCCAACGATTGGAGAATCGACGTCTTGGGCAATGGCCCAATCGGCAGTGCGATTTGTTGGCTTAACTGTTATCACTCGGTTCCGCTGAAAGTCTTCGTTGAGCGAAAGCTAATCAGGTGTTTTTCACTTGTCAACACCTTTGCGAAAAATAATTTCATAAGGTCATCACTCGGGAATGATTTTGTGCTAGTACAAAAAAACATTTCTTGGTTTTAAATTTCCACAATTTATCCGCATGAAAAAATAAAACGCAGTAATTACGCGGCTTTCAGGCTCATCTGTTTTTCCACACATGAAAATTCAAAGCACCGCAATGGAAAAACACGGCGTAAAAATTAGCCCAACCCAGGCTAAATCCGGCAACGAAGATTTTTTTATTTTTAGAAGTCGAAATGGCAAAACTGCGCAGCTTTTTCGGCTGCATTTTCATGCCATTAATTTTTTACGACGCGCCATCGTGTCGTCATCGGCATGCAAATTTGTTTCAGGATGTTAAAACCAAGCGTGCATGAAGAGTGTTCTATCGTCCCCTCTATTGAACCTGGATGAGCACGAATGAACTTGCCTGAGCTTCACCGAACTTCCAATGAGCTCATCGATTCCAGTTTCGGCAGATCAGCAACCGCAGTTTCGATTACAAAACAAAACTCAGGTCGGCGATCGAGAGAAAAACACCGACTCAAAGTTGGCGGCGACACCCGCATCAACCGCTTCATCGACCCCAAATGCAAACCGGCCGCAGAGCGGCCGGTGGTGTTCTTCACAGCATGCAGACAAATTAATGATCGTCGTCTTCCAGCAGTTCGGCGTAGTCATCTGGCGATAGCAGTTCGTTCAACTCTTCCAGGTCGCTTGGCTGCACGACAAAAATCCAGCCTTCGCCATAAGCATCTTCGTTAATGGTTTCTGGTTTGTCCGACAGCGCTTCATTCACCGCGACCACGGTGCCGCTGATCGGGCTGTAAACATCGGAAGCAGCTTTCACCGACTCGACTACTGCCGATGCGTTGCTTGCCGTTACGGTGTCGCCAACGCTTGGCAGTTCGACATACACCAAGTCGCCCAACAGGCCTTGTGCATGATCGGAAATTCCAACGGTGACTTTGCCGTTGTCTTCAACGCGGGCCCACTCGTGGGATTTAAGGAATTTCAAATCGCCTGGAATTTCGCTCATGGCAGTATCTCTGTAGTGGGTTTGGGGGAATGGGAATAGTTTAACGATTTTACGGCGGGTTTCAGCAAGTGATGTAAATTAAATGTGGCGGCGAATTGTAATTAAGCCAGAACGCCGCCTTGCGCTGCACCATCGCGCACGAATGGGTACTTGACCGGGCGCAGATGAAAACGCTTGCCGCGAATATCGACTTCCACATTGCCAAGCTCACCAGCAGGCACGCGCGCAAGCGCAATCGATTTGCCCAGCGTTGGCGAGAAAGTGCCCGACAGGATTTCACCTTCGCCGCTGGCGGTGAAAATGGTTTGGCCATGGCGCAGTACGCCCTTCTCATCCATCACCACGCCAATGGTTTGTCTTGGCACGCCATGGGCTTTCTGTTTTTCCAAAGCGGCGCGTCCGATAAAATCGCGACCTTCATCCAATGCCACTGTCCAGGCAAGTCCAGCTTCGTAAGGCGACACATTGTCGTCCATGTCTTGACCATACAAAGCCATGCCCGCTTCCAGACGCAAAGTGTCACGTGCGCCCAAACCAGCCGGTTTAACGCCAGCATTTAAAAGTTGATTCCAAAATTCGATCGCCTTGGTTTCCGGTACCATAATTTCAAAACCGTCTTCGCCCGTGTAACCGGTGCGGGCAACAAACATGCCGTCGGCTTCGCAGGCAACAAATTTTCCGAGCTTGCCGCAAGCTTTGGCGGCATCAGGCGATAACAGGCTGATCACTTTTTCACGTGCATTCGGCCCCTGCACGGCAACCATTGCCAAATCACGACGCTCGGTAACCTTCACGCCAAAATTGGCGGCATGCTTTTCAATCCACGGCATATCTTTATCGCGCGTGGCGGCATTCACCACAATGCGGAAATAAGTCTCGCTCATGAAATAGATAATCAAGTCGTCAATTACGCCGCCCTGCTCGTTCAACATGCACGAATATAAAGCCTTGCCCGATTTCGTTAATTTATCGACCGAGTTGGCGACCAACTTGCGAAGAAACGAACGCACTTGCTCGCCATGTAAATCGACCACCGTCATATGTGACACATCAAACATTCCTGCGTCATTACGCACTTGATGATGCTCGTCCATTTGCGAGCCGTAATGAATCGGCATGTCCCAACCGCCGAAATCCACCATCTTGGCATTGAGCGCGCGGTGACTGGCGTTGTAAATCGTTTGCTTGCTCATGAAAACTTCCGAGGGTGATAAAGACGCGCATTATCGCATTTCGCAACACGTAGGAGCGCCTTTGGGCGCGACCGGTCTGCGCAAGAGTCGATCGCGCCTAAAGGCGCTCCTACCGATCACGGCGTTCTCAATTGGCCTGCCATAGCCCAATTTGCTAGAATTTAGCCATCCTTACTCTTATAGATTGCCGGTTTCAAACTGGCAGCGGACTTCAGCGGACCCCTCATGGAAAAAAGTTTTGAACCCAGCAGTTTTGAAACCAAGTGGTATCAACATTGGGAAAGCACCGGCTGTTTCAAGCCGTCGGGCCAAGGCCCGACTTACACCATCATGTTGCCGCCGCCGAATGTCACCGGCACCTTGCATATGGGGCACGCGTTTCAGCACACGCTGCAAGATGCACTGATTCGTTATCACCGCATGCGCGGTTTCGATACCTTGTGGCAAATGGGCACCGACCACGCCGGTATCGCAACGGAAATGGTGGTCGGTCGCAATCTGGCACTCGAAGGCAAGGGCGAAACCCGCGATACCCTGGGTCGCGAAAAATTTATCGAAAAAGTCTGGGATTGGAAACAAAGCTCTGGCGACACGATTGAACGCCAGATGCGTCGCCTTGGTTCATCGGGCGATTGGTCACGCAAAGTTTTCACGATGGACCCGATGCCATCGAATGCGGTGGTCGAAACCTTCGTCAAACTCTATGAACAAGGTTTGATTTATCGTGGCCAGCGTTTGGTGAACTGGGACCCGGTGTTGAAAACCGCGATCTCGGATCTGGAAGTCGTCAGCGAAGAAGAAGATGGCAAGATGTGGTCGATCTCTTACCCGCTCGCCGATGGCTCGGGTTCATTGGTGGTGGCAACCACACGTCCGGAAACCATGTTGGGCGATACCGCCGTGATGGTGCATCCGGAAGACGAGCGTTACATGCATCTGATCGGCAAGACAGTAAAGCTACCTTTGTCGGATCGTGAAATTCCGATCATTGCCGATGATTATGTCGATCGTGAATTCGGTACTGGCGTGGTGAAAGTGACACCTGCGCACGATTTTAATGACTATGCAGTTGGGCAGCGGCATAACTTGCCGATGATCAATATTTTGACGCACACCGCCCACATCAATGACAACGCTCCGGAAAAATATCGCGGTCTTGATCGCTATGTTGCACGTAAAGCCGTGCTCGCCGATTTAATCGAACTGGATCTGCTCGTCGAAGAAAAGAAACACAAACTACAAGTGCCACGCGGTGATCGCACCGGGCAAGTCATCGAACCTTATCTGACCAACCAATGGTTTGTGAAGATGGACACGCTTGCAGTTCGCGGTCTTGAGCTGGTCGAAGGCATTGATGGAAAACCGGGCGAAATAAAATTCGTACCGGAAAACTGGATCAATACTTACCGCCACTGGATGGGCAATATTCAGGACTGGTGCATCTCGCGCCAACTTTGGTGGGGCCATCGTATTCCGGCCTGGTATGACGACGCCGGAAAAATTTATGTCGGTCGCGATGAAGCCGAAGTTCGTGCGGCACACAATCTCGCCGCCGATATAAACTTGATTCGCGACAATGATGTACTCGAAACCTGGTTTTCATCGTCCTTGTGGTCGCACTCAACTCTCGGCTGGCCAAACGAAAGCGACATGGCGAAATTTGATTACGCCAAACGTCTGCCAACCTCGGTGCTGGTAACCGGCTTCGATATTATTTTCTTCTGGGTCGCCCGGATGATCATGATGACCGATCATTTCACCGGCGAAGTACCGTTCAAGGACGTTTACATTACCGGTTTGGTGCGCGACAAAGACGGCCAGAAAATGTCGAAATCCAAAGGCAATATTCTGGATCCGATCGATATTATCGACGGCATAACGCTGGAAGCCTTGATCAAGAAACGTACGACCGGTTTGATGAAACCAACTGACGCACCGAAGATCGAAAAAGCCACCATCAAGGAATTCCCCGATGGCATTTCTGCCTTTGGTGCCGATGCCCTGCGCTTTACCTTCGCCTCGCTCGCTACGCATGGCCGCGACATCAAGTTCGACATGGAACGCTGCGGCGGTTACAAGAATTTCTGCAATAAATTATGGAATGCCGCGCGTTTTGTGTTGATGAATCTGGACGTAGGAGGCCGCTTGCGGGCGACCGATGTAAACACCGATGCAACCCATTCGCGAGCAGAGCTCGCTCCTACGGAACCAAAAACCGATGCCGAACGCTGGATTTTGTCGCGCCTAAATCATTGCATCGAACAGGTACATACCCACTTTGCCGATTATCGTTTTGATCTGGCATCGCAATCGCTATACGAATTTGCCTGGAATGATTATTGCGACTGGTTTCTGGAATTCGCCAAGCCTGCACTGCAAGGCGAGGACAAAACCGCCACCGATTCCACACGCCACACCTTATTATATGTATTGGAAACTTTGTTACGCCTGCTGCATCCGCTGATCCCCTTCGTGACCGAAGAAATCTGGCACAACATTAAAACGCCACTGGGCATTGTTGGCGATTCGATTAGCACACAGCCCTATCCCGAAGTGACCGACGTCACCGGAGATTTTGCCCAATCGGAAACCGATATCGAATGGCTAAAAGCGATTGCTACCCAATTGCGTTCCATCCGCAGCCAAATGAATATTCCACCGTCCAAGCAAGTGCCGCTTTTATTGCAGGGTGGTAACGCTGAAGACAAAGACCGAATGACACGCTTTGAGTCGGCCTTAAAGTTTCTCGCCAAATGCGAAAGCATTGAGTGGATAAGTGGCGAAGCGCCGCCAAGTTCGTCCGCTGTTGTCGGCGAATTGAAATTATTCATTCCGGTTGCCGGTTTGATTGATCTTGATGCAGAAAAAACGCGTCTTGATAAAGAGATCAAACGGATTGAAATCGAGATCACGAAATGCAATGGCAAATTGTCCAGCGAAACCTTTGTCAACAACGCACCTGCTGCAGTGGTTGAGCAGGAACGCACTCGACTAGTCGATTGGAATTCGCAATTGAATGCGTTAAAAGATCAGCGCGGGAAAATCTAAACGCCAAAACCCGTGGGAGCGCCGTAAGGCGCGAATGATCTGCGGCAATGCCCGGCTATTCGCGCCTTACGGCGCTCCCGCCAATCAGAGAATCACACCGGCGGCAAAATTTCCATTGCCATCACAATGGCATCTTCGCGGCCTTTTTTGGACGGATAATAATTGGGTCTGCGGCCAATTTCGTTAAAACCTTCGTCTTCGTACAAGGCTATGGCACTGGGGTTTGAGGGGCGTACTTCAAGATAAACCCGATCGACCATATGCCAGCGGGCCAGATCGATAATACGTTTTAATAAACGGCGGCCATGACCATGACCCTGATGTTCGGGTGCGATACAAATATTCAATAAATGCGCTTCGCCCGCAGCGCAACTCAACACACCGTAGCCAATAATGCCGGAACGGCAATCCAACACCCAGGCCTGATGCCCCGACTTCAAACAGTCGCGAAAAATACCCGCGGTCCAGGGGAATTCATAAGCGCGCTGTTCAATGGCATCGACCGCTTCAATATCGGCCTGCTGCATGGGCCGCATTTGTGAGGCATTGGAAACTTGCGCATTCATATGGGCACCTCTAGGGATTCATATTTTTAAGCAAGACAAGGCGCAAGAGAAAAATCATGACGCGCATATGCCTACTATGTAAGGAATGATTTTTTTCTTGCAACGCAGTATTGCAACAAAATATGGATTTCTAGAGGTGCCCATATCAGGATTTCATTAATTTCCGTAGCTGCGGCCACAACGCACGCTTTGCTTGCGGGCTATTTCGTACGGTGTCGATATCAATGCCGAGCTGCGAGATATCTTTTCCTTGCACGGCCTTCATTACGGCTTTAAATAATGCAGAGTTGGAAGACGGTAAGTCAGAGGAGGCTAATAATACTTGCGTGGAAGAAACTTCCGCCGCAGCAACGCGAGTCACAGCGCTCGGCCTTACATATAAGGTGTAACCCATCGCATTCAACATGGATTGTTGTTGCGCCGACCACATAATTATTCCACTGCTTTACGGGTGATTTTGGAATACAGCCACATCATTGGCCCGGAGATTGCGTAACTTCCAGCGATCAATAACAGCACACGCGGCGGGTCGATAAACAGGGCTACTAATATTCCCACAACCAGTAACAGAACCCAAAACGGCACTCGATCATTTTTCGCTTCGGTTTTCGGGCCACCTTTAAAGCTGGTGTATTTGAATCGGCTCACCATTAATAAACCACAGGCCACCGTAACGGCGAGCGCGAAATAGCGAAGGGCTTCGCCGCTCAAGCCGAACTCATTCATCGACCAAACAAAAGCCATCATCATGCCGGCCGACGAGGGGCTATTGAGTCCGATAAACCAGCGTTTATCCACCACGCCCACTTGCGTATTAAAGCGCGCTAAACGCAAAGCGGCGCAGGCCATATATAGAAAGGCGGCAGCCCAGCCAATTTTGCCCAACATGACGCCATCGTGCTTCATGTTCACCAATGCCCAGTGATACATCACCAGCGCAGGCGCAACGCCGAAGCTGACCAAATCGGCGAGCGAATCATACTGAACGCCAAATTCACTTGAGGTTCCGGTTAAGCGGGCAACCCGGCCATCGACGCCATCAAATAAGGCAGCGATGAAAACCGCCACGCAGGCGTGTTCAAACTGGCCATTAGCCGCCGCCAAAATCGCATAAAAGCCTGCAAACATACCGCAGGTTGTTAAAATATTCGGCAATAAATAGATATGCTTGTTTTTCGGGGTAATTGGATTGTCCATGCCCACAGTTTAACGGCTCGGAGCGCTATTGCCAGCCCAAAGTTAAAGGAATACATTGGTTTAGCTACGAATTTGCTTAATGAGAGGTCACTTATGCGCGTTTTAGTCTTACTTTTGATGATTAGCTTCCCGCTGCTGTGCAATGCTGAAGTTTATAAATGGCGCGACAAGGACGGCAATATTCACTACTCCGATACGCAACCGCCTACGCAAACGGTCCAACATAAAATAGTCAAGAACAAGACTGCCAAGGCGCTAACGCCAGAACAACAAGCAGCCAAGTACAAAGTCGATAAAGCGGCGGCGAAAACGGCAGCTTGTGATGGTGCCAAGAAAAATGTCGCCACTATTTCGGATGCCAAGAACACCAAAATTACGATGGACTTGAATGGTGATGGCAAACCCGAGGAAATAACGGCTGAACAACGTGCTGCGCAAACAGAAGTAATGAAGGCCGCCGTTACCATTAACTGCGCGCAATAATGCATCGCGGTCTCGCCTGGCTGCTAGCCATAGCAGCCATCGGTGGCGCCTGGTGGCTTGCTGGCCACCCGGGGTATAAAAGCCCTGAACAAAAATATCAACGCGAACAAACCGCTAAAAATGCCGACATCACACCAAAGCTCTACCGTTGGCGTGATGCAAATGGTGTCACGCAAATTACTCAAACACCGCCCAAAGGTCGAAAATATAAGGTGGTAAACATCCGCGATGATCAAAACATCATGGAAACTGCCGCACCTGCCACCGAACCACCCCAATAAACCGCTTCACGCCATTACAATAGCGGGACTCTTACAGAACTTCTCGCGCCCCATGCAACTTTCAAAATTCCATCTCAGCACCACCAAAGACACCCCCAGCGACGCCGAAATTATCAGCCATCAATTAATGCTGCGCACCGGCATGATTCGTCGCCATGCGGCCGGCATTTACACCTGGACTCCGCTGGGTTTGAAAGTCCTTAGAAAAGTGGAAACGATTGTGCGCGAAGAAATGAACCGCGCCGGAGCTATTGAAGTATTGATGCCCTCGATTCAACCAAAAGAATTGTGGGAAGAAACCGGACGCTGGGCAAAATTTGGCGGCCAGTTACTGAAAATAAAAGACCGCAAAGAAGCCGAGTACGCTTACGGCCCCACCCACGAAGAAGTCATCACAGATTTTGCCCGCAATGAATTGCGTTCCTACAAACAACTGCCGGTTAATTTTTATCAAATTCAAACGAAATTTCGCGATGAAATTCGCCCGCGCTTTGGCGTCATGCGTGCACGCGAATTTTTGATGAAGGATGCGTACTCGTTTCATCTCGATCAGGCATCGCTGCAGGAAACGTATGACATCATGCACGAAACGTACGCGCGCATC
>JAYSQD010000033.1:0-16312 GCA_043721835.1 Arenimonas sp.
AGATTTATCGCTCACACAGAAGCCGGATATACGCTTGCAATCGTACCGAAGCCAAAACCACTTGTTGCAAATCAGGGGGAGTCCATATACACCCTACGAACTTACCGCAACCAAATTTCAACCCGACGATTCCTGTACACGCCAGTATTCGTGAAAGTCAGCGGCAAGGCATATCCCACGCCTCTGACTCTCATGGGATTGACACCAATTTCCATCAGTGCGCTTGCAACTAAATCGGCATATTCGTTACTAACAGAATTGGCCATATAAATAGAAGATTGTTTTTCGGCGTGACCTACCAATATTACTTTGCGGTTCTTGTTTTCAGGGTGGCTCATAAAATCTTTTAATCGGGCTATATCTTGGGCGCCGCGACTATCAAAAACTGAAAATGCGCTGTCGCCAAAACGGAAAGAAAGCGAGACCTGTGAAGCGCCATCGACCCATTGTAAATATTCCTTCGGTAAATCTTTTTTTCCGGTTTCAGCAATTAATACAGGCGCAAGGCTCAAGTATCCCTTCGTGGCAAGCAAGCGCTGAGCTTCCTCAGATTCCGCGTAAGTCACGAAACCTCTGCCCAGCGCTGTAATAATCTGCCCCGTGTAAAAATATAAACGCCTCATTAAAGGATAATCTTCTGTTTTGATATGCAGTTGATCAGCAGCAATATAGCGATTGCCAATTTGGATCGGCAATGCTCGAAAAGCGCCCTTTGTAGTGGTGAATTCTGTTATGCCTATAGCATTGGGGTCGCTTGAAACCACGGCACGAATTGTTTTCGAGTCTGCATGCCTTTGAGCATTTTTTGACGCAGCACTGGCATTTAGAATTGCCGTCTGCATTTCAGCCAAGCCGGTTCCCTGACGCGCAATATGCAAACGAATGGGCCCGGGGTTACCGCCTAGCTGTTTCCAGTCAGTAATATCACCAGAAATTATTTTGGCTAGTTGCGACATGTCCAAACCAGCTATTGGATTGCTTGGGTGCACAATGGCAGTAATGGCTTGCAAGGCAATCACGTGTTCTTGATCGGGCGAATTTAGGCTACCGAGTTGCCAGCCATCGTCTATTTCTTTTGCGGATAATGATCGCGACATCATCGCAATTTCGGTATCGCCATTCACTAAATCCTGAAACCCTAATCGACTGCCTTTTCCGCGTATTTCAACGACGACTGATTCGCTATCACGCTTCGCGCCAATGTTTATCAATCCCACTTTGGACCTTGTGATATTGATCTGCTCATAGCCAAATTTCTTCATCCAGCCTTCAACCAAGATCGGCACCATTTGATCACCCAGCATATTGGAGCCATTGATCCGAATCGTATCCTGAGCAATTGCCGTTTTAGTTAGAGCGGCAAAACAGAATAATAAACTGCAAAGTAGCTTACGATTATTCATGAGGTGATAGCAGCCAATTAATATCCGCCGGATGGCAACGTATAAGCTACCCAGTTGCTACTACTAAATTGTGACAAAGTGAAAAAGATATCGTCTTTAATGACTATTATTTTTTTATTTTTCAATAGCGTGATCAATATCACTAATCCAACCACTCCATGAGGGTGGAAATATTTTCGCGCCGTGCAAACCTGCGACTTCCATTGCCAGTAAATTATGGCAAGCCGTTACACCCGAGCCGCAATACAGAATGGTTTCAGATGCACGGTGCCGGCCCAACAAGGCAAGAAATTCCTGTTTCAATACCTCGGCAGCACGAAAGCGACCATTTTCAAGATTCAAGGAATATGGGCGATTCAAGGCGCCGGGAATATGGCCGGCAATTTTATCGATCGGTTCGACATCGCCACGGTAGCGTTCCGCAGCACGGGCATCGAGCAATACAAATTCATTGGTAATCAAATTATTTTTTACGGTGTCGGCAATCACGATTTGCGTTTGATCAAAGTCGGCATGGTAAAGCGAAGGTAGCAGTATCGGCACTTCATTATTTACTGGCAGCCCCAATTCCATCCAACCGGCAAAACCACCTTCAAGCACAGCCACATTTTCATGACCGAGCAATTTTAGTAAATACCAAAAACGGGCCGCTGCCATCGCGCCATCATTCGCGTCATAAACTACTACTTGGGATTGCCGGGATATTCCACAACGCATCAAGGTCTGGCAAAAATCATCGGCATTGGGCAGTGGGTGACGGCCAAATTGTGCCGGTTTTTGCTTGTCGGATAAATCACGGTCAAGGTAAACATACGAAGCATTGGGCAAATGCGCCACTTGCCAGGCTTGCTCGCCTGCTTGTGCATCACCCAATGCAAAACGCGCATCGACAATAACTAAATCAGGATTAGTTAATTCCGGCAACAAGGTTTCAGCGGAAACAATCGTATTCCAATTCATGGTTTCACCTCTAATCGTTTACGAAAATTTACCAGCATGGAAGCTGTCGCTCCCCATATACGATACTGCTGATATTGAAATTCAATAATCGTGCGATTCTTGCCGCGATATTCAATATCAATGAGCTTGGCATTTTCCGGATTCAAGACAAACTCCAGCGGCACTTCAAAAATTTCATCGACTTCGCTCGGGTCAGCTTTCGCAATATAGTCGACCGATACTTTCGCGACCACGGGATATACATGAAATCCGGTGATCGTCAGGAATGAATCAAGATAGCCCAGTGCTTCGACATGTGCAGGTAATAGCCCAATTTCTTCGTTAGCTTCGCGAATGGCGGCAGCCACCGGGTCGCGATCGGTTTCTTCTATACGGCCACCGGGAAAACTAATTTGCCCAGCGTGATGCCTCAAGGCTTCCGTGCGTCGAGTCAAAATAATTTGTAGGCCAGAATTGCGTTCGATCAACCCCAGCAAGACCGCCGCCGGTTTAATCACCGTTGCGTTCTCGGAGATCAAATCGATCAATTCGTCATAGTTCCAAGGGGTTTGTAGTGGTGGCGTTTCCGCTGAGTGCAGTACGCCAGAAAGCGAATTAAAAAAAGTGTGTGGATTAATCACAACTCAGACGTTGCAACTCGCGCTTGGGCAAGATTGTATCCATGATGTGGGTACGTTGAGCATCGTTATAAACCGACCACGAGGCAATTTCATTACCACTCCGATGACAACCCTCGCATAAGCCCTGTTCATCGAGCACACAAATGCCGATGCAGGGGCTCAAAATTGCGCGTAAAGAATGATTACTCATTAGAAAAAACGCGCTGGTTTCCCAGCGCGTTATATTTTTACTTGATGTTGACTAATTGAAAATCGTAGATCATGACTTGGTTAGGACCGCCCGGCGCGCGGGAGTCTTTGCCAATGCCTTTTTCTGGTGGGATGGTGATTTCCCAACGTGAACCGACTGGCATCAACAAGACTGCTTCACGCAGACCGGCCGGCATTTCGGCAAGCTTCAAGGTAGGTGGTGCCAACGGGCTTGAGGTGAAGGTATCGCCCAATGCAACTCCGCTCGACAACACGGCGCGCATATGCGCGACAACCGAACCTGTTGCAACAGGTTTTGCACCGGTGCCCGCTTGAATGACACGGTATTGCACGCCGCCCGGCATAGTCACCACGCCCGGCTTGGATTTATTGGAAACCATAAAAGCATCGGCTTTTACTTTATTTTCACGCGCTACTTTTTCAAAGCCGGCGCGAGCATCTTTTTCCATTTTTTGTTCAAAATAGCCAAGTGCACTGCCCATTTTATCTGCGGATGCAGTCGGCTCTTTCTTGGCCATGGCATCTTGCAAGCCACGCGCAACAGCGGCAGCGTCAATGTCTGCGCCGGAACGGGCAATCATCGCACCACGCTCATAACCCAGCGCATAACTAAGCGTTGCTTTGTCGGGCACAGGGTATTGTTGTTGTGCTGGAGCCGCTGCGGGTTTTGCAGGAGCCGGTTGAGCCAGAGCAACACCGGCGGTTAAACTAAGTGCCGCCAAGGTGGCAGCCAACAAACGCAATTTCATTTAATGCATCTCCAGTGAAAAGAAACGGGGCTAACTGCCGCCCCAACAGACGCGATAGGATACCGGCCTTAACGCTGAACCGCCACTGACGGGCTTGTCTAACGCGACAATAATGACCCATCACTGGCTGCAAAGTTCCCTACATTCAAGTATTTGGAGTTTTCATGGCATTTCAAAACCTGTTGATTGAGCAAAAAGACCACGTGCGGACTATCACCTTGAACCGCCCTGACAAGCTCAATGCGCTAAATCACGCCACTATTGATGAGTTGCATATCGCTTTTGATCAGGCCGCACAAGACGATGAAGTCAATGTGGTGATCTTGACTGGCGCTGGCCCAAAAGCTTTTGTTGCAGGCGCCGATATTTCTGAAATGAAGGGTCTTAGCCCAGTACAGGCGCGCGATTTTTCTCGCCATGGCCAGAAACTCATGGCGAAAATCGAACAAATGGGCAAACCCGTGATCGGCATGATTAATGGTTTTGCGCTGGGTGGTGGCATGGAATTAGCGATGGCCTGTCATTTGCGATTTGCATCTGAAACTGCAAAGTTTGGTCAGCCCGAAGTTAATCTGGGTTTGATTCCCGGTTTCGGTGGTACGCAACGGCTATTGCGTTTGGCTGGCCGCGGGCCTGCACTTGAGTTGTGTTTGAGTGGTCAGACTATCGATGCAGTGCGTGCCTATGCCCTGAATTTGGTAACGCGTATTTTTCCTGCCGATCAACTACTGATGGAAACAGAAAAATTTGCACTGCACTTATCGCACTTGGCACCTCAAGCTTTGCGAGGCGTGATTGATGCCATTCATCTCGGCGGCGAAGCGAGTCTGGAAGTCGGGCTCGATTATGAAACCCAGGGTTTTGCCATTGCATTTTCAACTGAAGATATGAAAGAAGGTACCACCGCTTTTCTGGAAAAACGCAAACCGCAATTTGTCGGACGCTGATTTCAGGAACCGCCGTGACCGTCATTGACCCACAAGAACAAGCTAAACGTGACGCCACCCGTTTACGTTATGAACGCAGAAATTTGCGATTGATTCGCGTGGCCGACGAAAAATATCAGCGGCAAGAAGTACGTAAAGAACAATCCGCCAGTCCCGATGCTGTTGCTCAAGCTTTGGCACGTGCCAAAGCGAAGCGTGAACAGTCTAAGAAAGATACCATTTAAAATTGCGTGCCGTGGGAGCGTCCGTCAGGCGCGAAAGATCTGGCGGGGTTTTTCGCGCCTGACGGACGCTCCCACCAGAGGAAAAATAATGAAGTTGGAACACCGCCGCGAATTATTTTCTCGTCTTGCAGAACTCAATCCAAATCCAAAAACCGAGTTGATATATTCGAGTCCGTTTGAATTATTGATTGCTGTCATGCTGTCGGCACAATCGACTGATGTCGGTGTCAACAAAGCCACCAAAAAACTTTTCCCTGTCGCCAATACGCCAACGGCCATTCTTAAACTCGGTGAAGCCGGGCTAAAGAAATATATCAGCACCATTGGTCTGTTCAACAGTAAAGCGGCACATGTGATGGCGACCTGTAAAATTTTGCAGGAACAACACAACAGCATCGTGCCCAATAATCGCGAAGCTCTTGAAGCCCTGCCCGGTGTAGGTCGGAAAACAGCCAACGTGGTTCTCAATACCGCTTTTGGTCAGCCGACAATGGCGGTCGATACCCATATATTTCGTGTGGGTAACCGCACCGGGCTGGCAAAGGGTGCAACCGTGCGCGCGGTGGAAGATAAATTGCTGAAAGCTATTCCGCCGGAGTACTTATTAAATGCGCATCATTGGTTAATTTTGCATGGCCGCTATGTTTGCAAGGCGCGAAAACCCGAATGTGTGAACTGCGTCATCCGCGATTTATGTCAGTTTAAAGATAAAACCATTGCGTAAATATGCTTTTATTTATTTGATGGGTGAAATTCAATCAGTCCGAAAATAAAAGCCTTGGTTTTCTTTCGTCTATAAATCAATCACTTAAAAGCTTACTTCATGATCGCTAGTCGTACATGAGGCAAAATCTCAGAAATGTTAAGTGATTTTTTATTGAAACTGTCACATTAACGAAACTTTCATGTTCTAGAGTGCTCGCCTAACTCCACACCCTAGCGGGAATTCAACATGAAACTTGCACACAAAGCACTTGCTCTGGCCGTTTTGGCCGCTCTTTCCAGCACCGCATCGGCCGAAATCGCCATTGACGTGATTGGCGGATCTGAAATTACTTTTGAAGGCCTTTTGCAGGCTGACTACAATCATTTTGACAAAGACGTCAAAATTTTAAATGGGTCTTTAACAGATGGCATCAATTCGGACCAAGACCTTCGCCGCGCGGAAATTGTTTTTAAAGGTAAAGGCCCGGGTCAGTGGGAATGGGTTGCCGGTTATGATGCAAAAGCAGATAAATTTTTAGACGTGAACGTAAAGTACAAATTCAGTGGCTTTACTAACCTGACTATTGGCCAATTTAAACAACCCAACAGCATGGAAGAATTAAGCAGCACGCGTTTTAATGATTTTATTTCAAAAGCAATGACAACCAATTTACAAGGCATCGCCCGCCGCACGGGCATTGCGCTTGCCACAGGGGGCGATTCATGGACCTTGACCGGCAGTTATTTTGATCGCGAATTGACACGTAATCGTGCGAACGGCAAAGGTTTTGGCGCTCGTGCAACTTGGGCCCCAATGCATGACAGTGGCAATATCTTTCATCTCGGCGCTTCGGTTGTTAGCTATGATGCAAAAGATAAAACTGCCGATGGTCGTGCGCTGTTTAATGTACGTCCTGATGCAGATTTGGCTGGCACGACTTTAGTTACGTCCCCACAATTCACCAACGGCGACAAAATCACCACTTACGGAGGTGAAGTCGCATGGGTTAATGGGCCTGTCAAGCTTCAATCTGAGGTCATGACAACCAACCTAACCCGTCTTTCCGGCAATCCTGATTATGGCTTTGACAGCTACTACGTCTCTGGTCTCTGGAACCTAACCGGCGAAACCTGGACCTACAAAGCCGGCAACTTGGTCACCACCTTGCCTGAAGATCCTAGTGCCGGTATGTGGCAATTGGGCCTGCGTTATGACCACGCCGATTTGAATGATGGCCTGATCACCGGCGGCAAAGAAAGCAACTGGACCGCTGGCGTCAACTACTACTGGCGTTCTAACTTCAAGTTCGCCTTGAACTATGTCATGGTCAATAGCGAAAAACGTGCCACAACTATCGCACCGCTGATTCAAGACAACCCTAATATTGTTGAATTCCGCGCTCAAGTTTACTGGTAAGCAATAGCTTCAAGGCATACAGAAAGCGCGGCCCTAGGTCGCGCTTTTTTTATAAACCTGTACAAATATTTCAATGTCACATTATTGTCACAAACAAGACATTAAGCCGTCATGTTGCCGCTACACAATGCGTACAATCTAAAATATTACCTGCTTCACTTCCTTCAGGAGCTACTCGTGTTAACTCAATTAAAACGCAAACTTGCTGTTCTTGGCTTAGCTGCTGCGCTTAGCTTTAATGCATACGCTGCTCAATCGAACGGCGCTGGTGCATCCTTTGTTTTTCCTGCCATGACTAAATGGTCATCGGATTACAACAAAGCGACTCAAAACCGTATCAGCTATCAGTCCATTGGTTCAGGCGGCGGTATTGCACAAGCCAAAGCGAATACCGTTGATTTTGGTTCTTCCGATGCCCCATTGAAACCCGAAGATCTCGAAAAATTTGGCCTTGGTCAATTCCCATCGGTGAATGGCGGTATTGTCCCAGTCGTTAATATTCCGGGCGTCAAAGCAGGTGCCATGCGCCTTACTGGACCGGTGTTGGCTGATATTTATCTCGCAAAGATCACAATGTGGAATGATGCCGCAATTGTGGCATTGAATCCTGATCTCAAACTACCAGCGTCCAAAATCTTCGTCATCTATCGTGCCGACGGCTCGGGTACCACATTTAATTTCGTCAATTATTTGTCGAAAGTAAGCCCGGAATGGAAGAAGAAAATCGGTGAAGGCACCACCGTGCGTTGGCCGGGTGGTATCGGCGGTAAAGGTAATGAAGGTGTTGCTGCTTTCGTTAAACAAATCAAGGGCGGTATTGGCTATGTGGAATTAAGCTACGCCACAACGAACAAACTTTCTTACACATCCATGAAAAACGCGACGGGTAATTTCGTCCAGCCTAACCTGAAAACCATTCAAGCCGCTGCCAACAGTGCCGACTGGGCAAATTCAAAAGACTTCTATCTGATCGTTACCAATGCCCCTGGCGCAGACTCATGGCCAATTACAGCAACCAACTTCATTCTGATGTCCACCAAGCCAAAGAATCCAGTGAATGCAAAAGAAGCCATCAAGTTCTTTCGCTGGGTTTACACCAGCGGTGACGCTTCGGCGCAGCAATTAGGCTATGTACCGCTTTCGCCTGAATTGGTGAAACGCATCGAAGCTTACTGGGCCAGCAAGTTTAAATATTAATACCGCACTGCATTAAACTAAGCGCCCCAGTGAATGACCGGGGCGTTTTTTATTTAGACATTAGGAATGCTGATCCATGAGTGAAGCCACCGCCCTTGCGACACGCCTCAGAATTGTTGAAGCTCGTGCCAGTTCAGACAATTTCAAAGACAAGCTTTTCCATTGGATACTGGCAGCGGCAGGTTTTTTCGTGCTGTTTTCCCTGCTTGGCGCCATGTATGTGATGTTTATTGGTGGCGAAGCCGCGTTTGCCAAAGAGGGTTGGAAGTTCATCACTACCGATTTTTGGGATCCGGCCAATAATATTTTTCATGGATTGTCCCCCATTGTTGGCACATTAGTTAGCTCATTTATTGCCCTACTTTTTGCGGTGCCGATTAGCTTTGGCATTGCCTTGTTTCTTACCGAAGTGGCTCCAACATGGCTTCGTAATCCCATTGCCATTGCCATCGAATTACTCGCAGGTATTCCCTCCATTATTTACGGCATGTGGGGTTTATTTGTACTGGTGCCGATGCTGGGCGAGCATGTTTATCCGTGGATCAATGACAATCTCGGCCAAATGCCTTTCATCGGACAATATTTTCAAGGCGTGCCCATTGGCGTTGGTTTGCTGACAGCAGGCACTGTGCTTGCGATCATGATTATTCCATTCATTGCCTCAGTTATGCGTGAGGTGTTTTTGACCGTGCCTTCGCGCTTGAAAGAATCGGCCTATGCGCTGGGTTCAACAACCTGGGAAGTGGTCTGGGACGTCGTGTTGCCTTACACAAAATCGGCTGTGATCGGCGGCGTGTTTTTAGGTCTTGGCCGCGCACTCGGCGAAACCATGGCGGTCACTTTTGTGATCGGCAATGCCAATCGCTTGGCAAGCTTGCTAGAACCTAGCACATCGATATCGGCAACGATTGCCAATGAATTTGCCGAAGCGTTTGCCGATGAACATCGTGCCGCTTTATTAGGTTTAGGCTTCCTGTTATTTGTTGTCAGTTTTTGTGTGTTGTCAGTTGCCAAATTACTCTTGCTAAGCCTGAAACACCGGGAGGGCAAATAATGGCGACTCAAGCAGAAAGTCTTCACCTGCGCCGCAGAATAACCAATGGTGTTGCCATGGTGCTGTCATTTAGTGCGGCGGTGGTTGGATTATTTTTTCTTGGCTGGATTTTGTGGACCACTTTTTCAAAAGGCTTGCCTGCGCTTAGCTGGAGTTTATTCACCACCACAACAGCGCCACCCGGCGAACCCGGCGGTCTCGCGAATGCCTTGGTCGGCAGTCTTGTGCTTTGCTTGTCTGCCGTTTTATGGGCCACGCCAGTCGGTATTGCAGCGGGCACCTATTTAGCGGAATACGCCAACCACACCAAGCGCGGTGAAGTGATTCGCTTTATTAACGATATTCTTTTGTCTGCACCTTCAATTGTGCTTGGTCTGTTTATTTACACGATTATTGTTCGACCTATGGAAAGTTTTTCGGCTTATGCCGGCGTTATTGCACTTGGATTTATTGTGCTGCCCGTCGTCGTTCGCACTACCGATGAAATGTTGCGATTGGTGCCGACACAAATGCGCGAAGCTGCGTTGTCACTCGGTGTGCCGCAGTGGAAAGTCACCACCAATGTGCTATACCGTGCCGCTCGCTCCGGCATTACCACCGGTGTGTTACTCGGCTTGGCCCGAATCAGCGGTGAAACCGCACCCTTGATGTTTACCAACACCAATAATCAGTATTGGAGCTTTTCGCCGGGTTCCCCTATGGCCAATATTCCAATGACTATTTATGAATATGCAAAAAGTCCCTTCGAAGATTGGCAACAATTGGCCTGGGCCGGTGCATTAATCGTTACATTATTCGTGCTATTAGTTAGCGTCGTAGCGCGCGTTATTCTGTTAAGAAATAGGGTTCAAAATGACTGAGATCACTCTTTCTCGCAAGCCAAACACCGTGCAAGCCGATGTTTCGGCCTTAGGCGCACCGGCAAAATTAACGGCACGTAATCTGAATTTTTATTATGGTGATTTCAAAGCCATTAAAGATGTCAATTTCGATGTCGCCGAAAAATGTGTCACCTCGCTGATTGGTCCATCCGGTTGCGGGAAATCGACTTTATTGCGTATCTTCAATCGCATTTATTCGATTTATCCCGGCATGCGTGCCGAAGGTCAGGTCACACTGGATGGCGAAAATGTACTCGACCCGAAATATTCCCTGAATAAATTACGCAGCAAGATCGGCATGGTGTTCCAGAAGCCGGTGCCGTTTCCGATGACTATTTTCAATAATATTTCCTATGGTATTGGACACTACGAAAGCTTGTCGAAAGCCGACATGAATATTCGTGTTGAAGAAGCACTGCGGCAAGCCGCTTTATGGGATGAAGTCAAAGACAAATTAGGTCAAAGTGCACTGGGTCTTTCTGGGGGTCAGCAACAGCGGCTTTGTATAGCTCGTGCTGTGGCCTTAAAACCCGAAGTGATCTTGTTTGACGAACCCACTTCGGCGCTTGACCCGATTGCAACCGGCAAAATCGAACAACTATTTGCCGAACTGAAACAACATTTCACCATACTTATCGTGACACACAATATGCAGCAAGCAGCGCGCTGTTCGGACTTCACCGCGTTTATGTATTTGGGCGAGCTAGTGGAATTTGGTGTGACTGGAACCATGTTCACCAAACCGACCAAGCAACAAACCGAAGACTATATTACTGGCAGGTTCGGCTAAACCGAAATCCTTCTCAGGACACAAATCACTCATCAAAGAGCGAGTAGAAAAATGGGTAACAACGAACACATTGTTAAGAGTTTTGATAGCGAACTGCAACGCCTTTACGGCGAAATTCAGCGCATGGGCGAAATTGCCATTTCGCAACTTGATGCTGCTATTGATGTATTACAACGGCGCGACAGCGACGCCGCCCGCCGTGTCGTCGCCAATGATGACGCCATCGACGCGCTCGAACTTGAAGTCAGCAATGACGTTCTGCGCTTGCTGGCATTGCGTCAACCGATGGCACGCGATTTACGCGAAGTTTATGCCGCACTGCGCATTTCCGCCGACATCGAACGCATCGGCGACTACGCTGCCAATGTCGCAAAACGCTCGATGGTGTTAAACCAAGGCGCGCCGGTTTCACTCGCGCATGGCCTGCCGATTTTAGCGAAGCTGGCAAATAGCCTGGTGAAAGAATCCTTGCGCGCTTACGCCGCTCGTGACGCCGATGCCGCTAAAGCAGTGCGTGATCGCGATGCCGAGCTCGACGTGCAATACACGGGATTATTTCGCGAATTACTGACCTATATGGCAGAAGACCCTAAACAAATTACGCCCTGCACGCACTTATTGTTTATGGCGAAAAATATTGAGCGTATTGGTGACCATGCGACCAATATTGCTGAAAACACTTGGTTCTTGGTGCACGGCGAAACACTGACCGAAGGCCGTGAAAAGCGTGATTTAACCAGCCAGTAACATTTCTCCTTGTAAAAGCATCAGAAAAAACCCGCGCAAGCGGGTTTTTTCATTTACGCTAATCCTATGCGAACCCTTTGGCATAGTCTTGGTCTCTTTAGTCTCGAAGTTCACAATTAAAGAATAAGGATGCCCACGATGACTGCACTTGTATGTGATTTAACTGAAGCACGCAAAGGCGACCCCAAAGCCCTGGAACGTGTGCTCAAACAATCGCGACAAGACCTGCGTCGCTTTGCAGAATTCCATTGCGCCATTAATGATGCCGAAGACGCCATTCAAGACTCGCTGTTTATCGTTTCGCGAAAAATTGGCGACCTGCGTAATCTGGAAGTATTTACTTCCTGGTTATTTCGCATTGTTAAGCGTGAGTGTTATCGCTACAAGCGTGCCAAAGCGGCATTGATGCAAGTGCCCATTACCGAAGATATTGAAGGCCCGCATTATCCCGAAAAAAGCGGTATCGCGCGCGACGTTGCATTGGCCCTGGAATCGCTACCCGTGCATTATCGTGAAATTATTTTGCTACGTGATCTGGATGGTTTTTCGATCCAGGAAATTATGTGTCAATTGCAATTAAGCAAAGAGGCTTGCAAAGCTCGTTTGCATCGTGCCCGCGCACTGGCACGTGAATACCTAAGCGCGTAAAATTTTAACCACCCCGAAAGAAGAGAATAATCATGTCAAATAAACCCTTAAAACCTTTTATGTTAGCTACCGGTGCAATATTGCTTGGCGGCTTGGCTGTTTCGCAATCGGCTTTTGCCGTTAAGCAACTTGGCAACGGCTATCAAGTCACCACCCCTGATGGTGCAAAAGTGGCTGAAGGCAAATGCGGCGCCGACAAAATGAAAATGGCCGAAGGCAAATGCGGTGAAGGTAAATGCGGCATGATGAAGGCCGACACAAATAAAGACGGCATCATCACTAAAGCTGAACACACTACTCACGCTAACAGCATGTTTGCTGCCATGGATACCAATAAAGATGGCAAAATCAGTTCCGCCGAAATGAAAGCCCACCATGAAGGTAAATGCGGCGAAGGCAAGTGCGGCGCTACAAAATAAGTTTGCAGACTTCTTCATGACTAATAGTGCACTCAACAGTCACCATGCTGGACTGGGTTTGCGGCGGGCTTTATTGAGCTCGCTGCAAACTGCCAATGCCGGGGCATTCGATTTTCTGGAATGCGCGCCCGACAACTGGATTGGTGTGGGGGGTCTTTATGGTGAAGCACTGCAAGATTTGAGCAACCGCTATCCACTAGTGTGTCACGGGCTCTCGCTGTCTTTGGGCGGTGTTGAACCTTTTGATGAAACCTATTTATTAAAGCTGCGGCGTTTTATCGAACAACATAAAGTTCCGATTTTCAGCGAGCATCTTTCCTACTGCGCCGATGACGGTCAGTTATACGACCTCATGCCGATTCCTTTTACCGAAGAAGCCGTACATCACGTCGCGGCTCGCATTCGCCATGTGCAAGACCGTTTGGGGCAACGCATTGCAGTCGAAAACGTATCGTATTACGCCGCGCCATTTCAGGCGATGGCGGAAATTGATTTTATCAATGCCGTATTGCTCGAAGCCGATTGTGATTTGTTACTCGACGTTAATAATATTATTGTCAATAGCATTAATCATTCTTACGATGCACACGATTTTTTAAAGCAACTGCCGAGTGCACGCATTGCCTATGTTCATATTGCCGGCCATTACGATGAAGCCGACGATTTGAAAATTGATACCCACGGCGCGCCGGTTAAACCCGAGGTCTGGTCCTTATTATCCGAAGCCTATCGATTGCATGGCGTCCGCCCTACCCTGCTTGAGCGCGATTTTAATTTTCCGGCCTTCGAGGAATTAATTTCAGAAGTTTCACAGATTCGTGAACATCAGACTTTGCATAAATTCAATTCGGTGCAACATGCAAGCGCCTGAGCAATTGCGGCAACAGCAGTTTGCATTGTCAAAGCATATTCGCGATCCCGATAAAAATTTACCGCCGCCGAATATTGAAGATCGCCGTCTGGCTATTTATCGCGATCTGTTTTACAACAATATAGAGGGCCTGCTGGCCGGCAATTTCCCGGTGATCCGTGAAATACTCGATGATAAAACCTGGCATGAATTAGTCCACGCGTTTTATCGAGAGCACCTCTGCCAAACTCATTTATTCCCGGAAGTGCCGCGCGAATTCATTCGTTTTCTGGAAACCCGCATAGATAAAGGCGAGCAAGATCCGGCCTGGCTGATGGAACTGGCGCATTACGAATGGGTTGAACTAGCACTGGACTTGGCCGAGAACGATGATTCTGAAAACGACATTATTGTTCAACAGGAAAATATTCTCGATACCGCTTTTAGCCTGTCGCCGTTATCCTGGCCTCTAGGCTATCAATGGCCGGTGCATCGATTAAGCCCGGCCTATCTTCCTCAAGAAATACCAGACGCACCCAGCTTTTTATTGGTGCGTCGCGATCAGAACTACAAAGTACATTTCGACGAAATTAGTGCGTTGATCTTTCGTTTATTACAATTAATTAGTGATGCCCCCGATTCAACGGCAAGGCAACAACTCATCGCTCTCGCCGAAGAAGCCAATGCCGATGATCTGAATTCATTTGTTGAATTGGGTCTGGGCTTGTACACAAATTTAATCGCACAACGAACCCTTCGCCCCACTGCCTGACTCTTTCTAAGTACGACTTTATCGAACGCAATAAAGCGTTCTCTACCTGGAAAAATCATGTTCAAGAAAATTATCGATTTATATGCGGCGACCACGGCGCGATTGCAAGGCGTTGGAGAGTGGCTTGCACCTTTGGGGCTGCGCTTATTACTAGCTTGGGAATTTTGGGAGTCGGGGATTGAAAAATATCGCGGCGAAAACTGGTTCGCCGATATTCAAGCGAACTTTCCGTTTCCATTCAATCATGTGCCGACGGATATCAGCTGGGGCATGGCAACCTGGTTTGAATTAATTGGCGGCGTAGCATTGCTGCTTGGACTGGGAACCCGTTTTTTTGCTTTTAGTTTATTTGTGCTCACCATTGTTGCGACCTCCGCCGTGCATTGGCCAATGGACTGGAACAGCTTCAAGGATTTATTGATGGGCTATGCGATTTCAGATAATGGCTTTGGTAATTTCAAACTGCCCTTATTATTTATGGCGATGCTATTACCCTTGATTTTTAGCGGCGCGGGAAAATTCAGTCTCGATGCAATTATTAGCGCTTTGCTTCATTCGGATGAGCGAGAAAATATTCTGGATTTACGAGCATGGAGTTTGGGCTTGTTGATTATTGCAGCGCCCTTGAGCATCTTGTTTCCTGTCTTCGGTTTATCGACCAGTGGCTTGGCTTTAGTGCTTGGCACAATTTCGTTTTTCATCAGACGATAAGTCGGTTTAATAATCCGAATCACGGCAGTCGTAAGAGCGTCCTTGAGGCGCGCGAAATCTGGCGTAGTTTTTCGGGCCTAGAAGGCCCTCCTACAACTGCACCGACGATAGGTCGTTTTAAAAATCCGAATCACAGCAGTCGTAGGAGCGTCCTTCAGGCGCGAGAAATCTGGCGTAGTTTTCGGGCCTAGAAGGCCCTCCTACCAAAGTACGCGATAGCCTTGGATCGAAAGATTGGCTACGCGTTAAACCAGGGCCGGATGTCAGAAAAACCACGAGCTGGTATCCTGTGGCTTATGAATGAGCCGACCAGCCCACGCCGCATCGCCGACCGTTTTCGAGGTTTCCTGCCCATCATTGTGGATGTGGAAACCGGCGGCTTCGATTGCCATCGCCATGCCTTGCTCGAAATCGCCGCTATTCCCATTTTGATGGACGAGCATGGTGTATTCACTGCCGACGAATGCACCACCACTCATGTAGAGCCATTCCCCGGCAGTGTGCTTGATCCAAAATCAATGGAGATTACCGGCATTGATGTGACTCATCCCTTTCGCGATGCAAAGCCAGAACGCGAAGCCCTTGACTATATTTTTCATGCTGTAAGAATGGCTGCGCGAAAAGCCGAATGCCAACGTGCGATTCTTGTTGGCCATAACGCACATTTTGATCTCGGCTTTCTAAACGCAGCGGTTGCGCGTGTAGATCATAAACGCAACCCATTTCATCCCTTCAGCGTATTCGACACCGTCACTTTGGCGGGCATGGCTTATGGCCAAACTGTGTTGAGTCGTGCCGTGCAGGCAGCTGGTATTTCATGGAATGGCGATGAGGCCCACTCAGCCGTTTACGACACCCAGAAAACCGCCGAATTATTTTGCAAAATATTAAATCGTTGGGGCACAATTTAATCCAGTAGGAGCGCCTTCAGGCGCGACAGGTCTGCGACCATGCTAAATGTAGGAGCGAGCTCTGCTCGCGAAATGCCTCGTCGCAGGTTTTCGCGAG
>JAYSQD010000034.1:0-17998 GCA_043721835.1 Arenimonas sp.
TCGCTTCGCTATCAGTCTTGGGGTATTTGTGCTGGTTGCCCTGATCTTCCCCTGGTATGCGTATGAAGTGGTGTCGTATTCGATAGAGCGTGATGCAACGAAGGCTTTGAATCAATTCGGTGTTGAAACGCAGAAACAGATCGACGACATGACTGAGGAAAGCCAGCGGCAACATGCGGCCTCGGTCGAATATCAAGAAAGGCAACGTAATGCGACCGCCGAGTTTCAGTTAGCACAGCGTGTTGCCGGTGTGCGGGTGATGGGAGTGAGTTCGGGTGGTGATTTGCCGACCATTCTTGTGTCGTTTGGTAATTCGAATATGTATGAAGCCGAGAAGACTATCTGCAAGCAAGCAGGTGAGTGGTTGAATAAAAATGTTTCGGGCACGACATTGCGATTGCAAAAGCATCGCGGGAATCAGCCGGCGGCGGATGCGGGTGAGATTACTTGCCCTTGATCGGGCGGGTCGGGCCTAGAAGGCCCTCCTACGAAAACAGAGCCTGCTGGCCCGACGTCTTCGCAGCATCTGGGCGCAACAAGCGACGCCCCTACAATCAAGGTGGTATGAACGGGGTTTTTCCTTACCTGCTTCGTAAATAATTCCTTACACAGATTTGTTTTATACGGCGCTAGGATAATCACGGTGTAACGTTTACAAATGCACTATCGAAAATTGGACGTATAGAATGCAAAATCCCAACGCATCATTATTATTGCCGGGCCAAATGGCGCGGGAAAAACCACTTTTGCGCGGGAGTTTTTACCTAACGAAGCTGATTGCCCGATATTCGTGAATGCCGATTTAATTGCTGCCGGTTTGGCACCTTTCGCACCAGAAACTGCTGCGCTGCAAGCTGGTCGCTTGATGTTGCAAGAATTAGATAAGCATTTTCACGCAGGTATCAGCTTTGCTTTTGAAACTACTTTATCGGGACGCGCCTATTTAAGACTCATTGATCCAAAAACGGGGTCAGGTTCATTTATCGCCATTAGCAAGCATAATTACCCGATCCATTTCATCCAGATAGCGCCACGGCAAAGCCATGCTTACATTACGTTGCACCGAAAAACTGTTGAAGCGTTTGAGGCAAAATGAGGACACACATAACACAACTACCGAGAATTCCTCGGTAGTTAAAATCCAAAAATTCGCTGCACAGTGTACAGAGAGTTTGCAAAGCAAAAGGACTTGAATCATGGATAAACAACTACAAACCCTACAACATAATTTAGAAGCTGCCGCCCAACGAGCGGACGCTGATGGCATTGAATTCTGGTTTGCTCGCGATCTGCAAAGCCAACTGGGTTATGCCCGCTGGGAGAACTTCCAGACTGCAATCCAGCGAGCCGCAGAATCTTGCGAGACCAGTGGCCATGCGGCTTCTGATCATTTTCGTGGCGTCACGAAAATGATCGAGCTAGGCAAGGGTGGGCAGCGTGAAATTGATGATTTTATCCTCACTCGCTACGCTTGCTACCTAGTCGCCCAGAACGGCGACCCACGTAAGCCTGAGATTGCCTTCGCTCAAAGCTACTTTGCTGTGCAAACCCGCAAGCAAGAGCTGATTGAAGACCGCATGCGCTTGCACGCACGCATGGAAGCGCGTGATCGGCTCAAGGAATCCGAAAAAGCCCTGTCGCAAAATATCTTCGAGCGCGGCGTGGATGATGAAGGTTTTGGTCGCATTCGTTCACAAGGGGATAAGGCGCTATTTGGCGGCAACACCACCCAAGCGATGAAAGATAAATACGGCATTGTTAAAAGCCGCCCTTTGGCTGACTTTTTACCCACACTGACGATTGCCGCTAAAAACCTCGCTACTGAAATGACCAACCATAATGTTGAGCAAGCTAACTTACAAGGCGAGCACGCCATCACCAATGAGCATGTGCAAAACAATGCAAGCGTGCGCGATATGCTGGGACAGCGCGGCATCAAACCCGAAAAGCTGGCCGCGGAAGAAGATTTGAAAAAGCTCGAGCGGCGGATAAAAACAGACGAAAATAAATTGGCAAAGACGACCAAAACCTTGCCACCAAGCACTGACGAGAAGCAATAAACCATAACCGAAAACGACCAAAAAGAATTGGGCAATACCCTCTGGAAAATCGCCGACGACCTTCGTGGTGCGATGAATACCGACGACTTCCGCGATTACAAAAATGGGGTCAGGTTCATTTATCTCCATTAGTAAGCATAATTATTCGATCCATTTCATTCTGATAGCGCCACGACAAAGCCATGCTCACATTACGTTGCACCGAAAAACTGTTGAAGCGTTTGAAGCAGCCGCTACCCGTTCAGCCTGTAACAAGCAGCAACCCACTGGGTGAATGGTATGCGGCCATCGACAGTTACGACCGCGAGCCATTTGTGTTGCTGTTGAACGCGCAGACGGGCATTACCCTGGTACTGCCAGCGAGGGCCAAGCATCTCAAGGAAATCAATTTTTACGCTGCGGTGCAATTGGCCTTGTTATTCGAGCACTACGGCGTTCAATCGCCACTGGCTGATGTGGAATTATTGGCTTGGCAGCAACCGTTACAATTCGCAAAAACGCAAAGCCCCAGCTTGCTGGCATCCATGAACCGCTTGCGCGATGACACTTGGCATAATTTCGAGCATCACGACAATTCCTACATCCAAAATGCCGCCAAGCAATGGCTTGGCATTTTCAAAAAGCCGGGCGCGGCAAAAGCGACGAAGTGGACCGAGCCTCTTGAAAATCTTTATATGTGTTTGGGTTTGGAAAAGCCGGCTCGCCAGGCTGCGAAAGATGGGGTCAGGTTCATTTAATCTAGACGACAAACCTATTTTTTACCGATACATTCGCGCCTTAAAGCGCTCCCTCAAAAGCGATCCTTTTGCAGATTCAAACATCTAATCGCCGGTGAACCGGCTCCCACAAATGAGGAAAATAGTGTCGGGTTTATTTAATCCCAATGCAGGTGAAATTTGCTGTCAGTAAGGACGCGAAAGATGGGGTCAGGTTCATTTAATCCTAGCGATAAACCAATTTTTTGCAGGTTTATTCGCGCCTAAAGGACGCTCCTACAAAGGTCACAATTTCGCAGGGATTGAGATCTAATCGCCGGTGAACCGGCCCCCACAAATGAGGAAAATAGTGTCGGGTTCATTTAATCCCAATGCAGGTGAAATTTGCTGTTAGTAAGGGCGCAGGTCGAAAAAATGCTCCTGCATTTGACCAGACATGCGTCTGTTAAAAACCGACACTTCCGCCGTCCGTGGTGGTCGTAAGCAAGCGCCCCTAGGGTTGGGATAGCTTTTCGCAGGTTTTTCGCGCTCGTGAGCGCCCCGATTAATAAAACCGACCTTTGTTGCACACGCATTTACTTAAGCAGCTTTGTTTTCTTTCGTGACAAAAGCGGCTTGTATGTCCCTTGTTGTTGCGCCAGTTGCAATCAGGGCGCGAAGGATCAGGTCAAGCGAGATTGATGAGTCACCTGCTTCAATTTTCGCAATACGCGATTGGCTCGACTTCATTCGTTGGGCGAGATCTATTTGAGATATGTTGCGTTTAATACGGGACTTTTTAACTGCGCACATTAACGACCATTTAATAGCGACGAGTTTCGACTCTTCTTCAGTTAATTGCAGAAAATCCTCGGCATTGCCGATTTTCCATCCGGCTGCTTTCAAGCGTTTTAATTTATCGTTCTTCATGGCACACCTGCTAAATCGATTTGTAAGTTTTGAGTCTTGCTTTGCATCTATCAATAACGGTTTGCGGTGTTTGATGGGTGGTCTTTGAAAATACTTCCAGAATGACGATGGCTATCGAATCAATGTAGTACACAATCCGCCAGGTATGATCTTCATCCTGAATTCTAAGTTCATGACAGCCAGCACCAATATTGGGCATTGGTCGTGAGTGCGGCAGCGACAATTTAATGCCGTCTTGCAGCTGCCGCAGCAAGACCCCTGCTTCAATTCTGGCTTCGGCAGAAAAAGGCGGCGTTTTTACTTCAGCATGCAGCCATACCAAGGGCTTCGACTGCTTACTCACGGCAATTACTATATGTCGTATGTGACATATTGGCAAGTGCGGAGATTATGATTCTTGTTGGAAAATAAGATTGCTTCATGCCGACAGTTTTTCATTGAACCGGCAACGAAAATGTAGGGGTTTGTCTCTTGGTAATGTAGGGCGACGGGTAAAAGTCGGGGTCAGGTTCATTTAATCTAGGCGACAAACCTATTTTTTACCGATACATTCGCGCCTTAAAGCGCTCCCTCAAAAGCGATCCTTTTGCAGATTCAAACATCCAATCGCGGCTAAAGCCGCTCCCACAAAAACAGAGCAAGAGCGTCGGGGCTAAAACCCCTCCTACAAAAGCACTTGAAGGATTTACCCATGAAACCAAGAGCCAACGGCAATAATAATCTGGAAGACGGTCAACGCCGTTTGGCAGTATTGATTGATGCAGACAACGCGCAGGCCAGCATTATTGAAGGCTTGCTGGCGGAGATTGCCCGCTACGGGGTTGCCAGTGTTAAACGGATTTACGGTGACTGGACTTCGTCACATGCCAATAGCTGGAAGAATTCGCTTTTAAAACATTCCATTAATCCGGTACAGCAATTCCCTTACACGAAAGGCAAGAATGCCACCGATAGCACAATGATTATTGATGCGATGGATTTGATGTACACGGGGCGGTTTGACGGATTTTGCATTGTGTCGAGTGACAGCGACTTTACGCGTCTGGCACAACGTTTGAGAAGAAGAGGGCTTGATGGTGTTTGGCTTTGGCGAGAAGAAAACGCCGGAATCTTTTGTGGCGGCCTGCGATAAATTTGTTTATACGGAAGTCTTGCGGCCAGACGTTACAACAAGCATTCCAGCACTCACTAAGCCTTCGCCAACAAGCAAAACTGCAAAACCGGTTGCGATAAAAACTACAGCTACAAAAGTTGCGGATACAGCAGCTGCCAAACCTGTTGTGGCGGTGTTACCGATAAAGTTGATTCGTCAGGCGATTGAAGAAGAGTCTGATGAAAATGGCTGGGCCCATTTAGGTGCAGTCGGTTCTTATCTGACGAAAATAAGGCCTGATTTCGATCCACGTTTGTACGGCCACGCAAAGTTGAGCAATCTTTTCAAAAAGAATCCGCAATATTTTGCGGTGGAGGAACGCGCGCTCGCGGGAGCTTCATCGAAAGTGTTTTATGTGAAGGTGGTTTGATCGTAGGGGCGCATGCTTGCTGGACTCCTTCGCAACGTCAGGGCGCAGCGAGCACGCGCCCCTACTGGTTTTGCAAACACCTGCCATCTTGTTACTCTGCATTTCGACTTGCCTGCCTGTATGCAAATGACCACAGAGCCAAATGAACTGCCTTTTGTTGCCGATTGCCAAACGCTGCCCTACAACGCAGCGTTCGGGTGGTTGCGGGCGGGCTGGAAGGATTTACGACGGCAGCCGCGGATTACGTTGATGTATGGCTTGCTGATTTTTATCGTGAGTTGGGGCGTGGCAATGTTTGCCTGGTGGCTGGGAAAATTTGCGTTGCTGGCAACTTTGCTTTCAGGCTTTATCTACATCGCGCCGATGCTGGCGGTGGGTTTGCATTCGGTCAGCAAAGACATTGAGGATGGCCAGAAAACGAGCTTCCGGCGTTCAACGCGTTACGTGGTCAAGGCCTTCGGCGATGGCGGTGTGTATGCGTTGATGTTGCTGGTGATTCTGTTTATCTGGTCGCGGTCGGGAATGATGTTGTATGCGTTTTTTCCGGTGGAGCAAGGCGACCAGCGCGTGTTGCTGGAATTTCTGGCGGTCGGCAGTTTAATTGGCACATTTTTCGCGGCATTGGTATTTGCCAGTGCGGCGTTTTCATTGCCAATGATTGTGGACAAGCAGACTGATATGGTGACTGCCTGCCTGACCAGTGTGCATGCGGTGCTTCGCAACAAACCCGCGATGTTGCTGTGGGCTTTGTGCATCGCGGTGTTGACCGCGATAGGTTTTGCGACCGGGTTTCTCGGCTTCGTGATTATCATGCCCTGGCTCGCATTTTCGGCGTGGCATGCTTATCGCGCCACGGTAATAAGTTCGCCGTGGCCGGAGCGGGTTGATCCAGAGAATTGATAATTTCGGCTTAAGCTGCATAGCGCGATAGCGTGAAATATCTGCCGCGACAAAAAAAGAAGGCGCTCTAACAGGTACGGGTCAATCGGCGCGAACGCGCCCGAAAAAAGCCGGAATATTTCGCAGGTTTGCAAAAAAATCGGGCCCCCAAAATCGGCGTCAAAAATGGGGTCAGATTCATTTTATCTGCAACGAGCAGTCATGCTTACGAAATTTTATAAGCTGGAATTTTCGGCGCAAAATCGTGGCTAATTACTCGGTGCGCTAAACACACTCTAAGCACAGGCGAAAAAAAACCGTCTTGCGACGGTTTTTTAAATTTGGTGCCCAAAAGAGGACTCGAACCTCCACGATTTTACTCGCTAGTACCTGAAACTAGTGCGTCTACCAATTCCGCCATCTGGGCCTGTTTTGTGAACTCTAAACAGCCGCGTAATTTAGGCATTTATCGGGCTTTTGTCAATAAATACTTGGCCATGTGCAGTCTTTTATCAAGCATTTCGCGCGTCAGTGTTACCATCTGCAAATGAAAAAAAGCACACCTAAGCCGTCTGGCGGCACCAAGCGTCCACCCTGGATGCCCGATTCCATGCAATTAAGCAATTCCAAGCCTGCTAGTTCAGCAAAAGCGGGTGGCAAGCCCAAAACTAAGGCAGGCACGGGAGCCAAGGCTGGTTCAAAGCCTGCTTTTGCGAAGCCCGATAAATTTGCGGGCAAGCCCGGTGCCGCAAGGCCAGGTCAAAAAGGTCCGGCAAGCACGAGTCGGCGCGGCCCAAGAACGGACCCGCATGCCGAGCGTGAAGCCGCGAAATACAGCCAGCCGATTATTAGTCGTGAAGCCTTAACGGAATTTTTGTCCGACGCCCCGGGCCCGATGACGGCTGAAGAAATTGCGCAGAAGCTCAAACTCACCGCACCAGATCGTTTTGAAGCATTAAGTCGCCGCTTGGGCGCCATGCAGCGCGACGGCCAGGTATTGGTGAATCGACGTGGCGGTTATGCCGTTGCCGAGCAACTGGATTTAATTGCCGGTTCGGTGATTGCGCATCCCGATGGTTTTGGTTTTTTGAAGCCGGAAAAAGGTGGCGATGATTTATTTCTGCCGCCCGCCGAAATGCGTAAATGCCTGCATGGTGATCGCGTATTGGCCAGTGTTGCCGGTGTCGATTATCGCGGCCGTCGTGAAGCGAGCATTGTCGAAGTGCTGGAGCAACGCGTCACGCGCATTGTGGGTCGTTATAGTGAACGCGCCGGTATTGGTTCGGTAATTCCCGATGACAAACGTATTCTTGCTGAATTAATGATTCCAACATTAGATAAAAACGGCGCGAAAGATGGCCAGATTGTGGTCTGCCAAATTATTGAAGCCCCAAGCAAAGGCCGTTCGCCAGTCGGAAAAGTGCTGGTCGTGTTGGGCGATAAATTAACGCCATCGCGGTTGGTTGAAATGGCGATTTATGGTCATAACCTGCCGAATGAATTTCCGGAAGAAGCGCTCAATGAAGCTGCTGCCGTGCCGCTCGATGTGCAGGCAGAAGAAATCGCCAAACGCGTTGATTTACGCAAAATGCCTTTGGTTACCATTGATGGTGAAGACGCGAAAGATTTTGATGACGCGGTCTATTGTGAAAATAATAAAGAAGGCTTCCGCCTAGTTGTTGCGATTGCCGATGTCTCGCATTATGTAAGACCCGGCACGTCGCTGGACGATGAAGCCACTAATCGCGCGACCTCGGTATATTTCCCCGGTTTTGTGGTGCCAATGTTGCCGGAAACATTATCGAACGGCATTTGTTCGCTGAAACCAAAAGTAGAACGCCTGTGTTTTGTCTGCGATATGCAGATGGATTTTGAAGGCAAGGTGACGCATTCAAAATTCTACGAAGCGGTAATGAATTCGCACGCGCGCCTCACCTACACGCAAGTATGGAAAGCGATTGGCGAAGACGACAGCGAAGCGCAAACGCAGATCGGCACCGCATTAATGCCGCAGATCCAAAAACTACATCAACTTTATCAAGTGCTATCGAAAGCACGTACACAACGCGGCGCAATTGAATTTTCGTCCAGCGAAGTACGTTTTGTTCTAGACAATAAAGGCGAAGTCACGCAGGCCGGCATGCTCGAGCGTAATGACGCCCACAAGCTGATTGAAGAATGCATGATTGCCGCGAATGTGGAAGCGGCAAAATTCATCATGCAAAAAAATATTCCGGCGCCGTTTCGGGTCCATGACCGTCCACCGGAATCCAAATACGCCGACTTGCTGGAATATTTATCCGAGTTTAGTTTTCGATTGCCTTCCTACAGTGCGGTGCAGCCGAAAGACTTCACTAATTTATTGAAAAAAATTCGTGAACGGCCCGATGCCGCCTTGCTGGAAACCGTATTGCTGCGCTCACAAAGCCTGGCCGTGTATGCGACTGAAAATAAAGGCCATTTTGGTTTGGCGCTGGAAGCCTATGCGCATTTCACTTCGCCGATTCGTCGTTATCCGGATTTGTTGCTGCACCGTTCGATTAAGCACGCCTTGCTCAATGGCAATGAAGATGGCTTCTCATATTCATTGAAAGAAATGGATGCGCTTTGCCTATCGTGTTCAGAAAAAGCACGACGTGCCGATGAAGCCGAGCGCGAAGTCGATGAGCGCTTCCGTGCCGCCTGGATGGAACAGCATGTCGGCAGCGAATTCGATGGCGTGGTGAGTGGCGTAACTTCGTTTGGTTTATTTGTCGAATTAAAAGAATCCAAGGTAAACGGCTTGGTTCACATCACACAATTACCGCATGACTATTATCATTTCGACCCAGTACGTAAATCCATCAAGGGCGAACGCAAAGGCTTGAGCTTCCGTCTGGGCGACCCGCTGCGTGTGCTGGTCATGCGTGCGAGCGTTGAAGACCGCCGTATTGATTTTAAATTGGCGGAAGAACCAAAAAAGAAAAAGACTTGGGCTGAATAATTATGAGCAAGAAACAATGAGCAAGAAACAATGAGCAAGACATCATCATGGATCGCCGGTATCAACGCGGTGGCATCATCGCTAGAACACGATGCCGAACATGTACGTGAAGTATTAATTGAAGCCGGTGCGAAAAATCCACGCCTAGTTGAAATAGAAGAACGCGCGCGGCAGCTGGATATTTCCGTTCGTAAAGTCAATTCGCAAGCCATTGGTGGCGTTGCCGGTGATCTGCGCCATCAAGGCGTGGTCGCACGTTACGAAGCTGCCAAATCGCTTGATGAAAGCGAATTGGTACCGATGATTGAAGCCGCCGATGGCAAAGCTTTAATACTTGTTTTGGATGGCGTACAAGACCCGCATAATCTGGGTGCCTGTTTGCGCAGTGCCGCAGCAGCAGGCGTCACCGCCGTGGTCATTCCCAAAGATAAAGCCGCGCCGATTAATGCCACCGTGCGTAAAACTTCGGCCGGCGCTGCCGATCGCATTGCGATTTTTTCAGTGACGAATCTGGCACGCACATTGCGCGCCATCAAAGATGCCGGCGTTTGGGTTTATGGCTTGGATGGCACTGCCACGGGCACCATTCATCAAACTGATTTCAAGGGCAATGTAGCGCTGGTAATGGGCGGTGAAGCAGACGGCATGCGTCGTTTAACTCGCGAACATTGCGATGGCCTGGTAAAAATTCCGATGCCCGGTGAAATGGAAAGTTTGAATGTATCGGTGGCGACGGGTGTGGCTTTATTTGAAGTCGTTCGTCAACGCGTTGGACCGGCAAAATGAATTTAAATTGGTATGACTACGTCGGGTTTCTGGGCGTTGGCTGTGTATTGAGTTCCTATTTTGCATTGCAGGCAGGAAAACTCGCTGCCGATAGCGCGCTTTATCAATGGGCCAATATTATTGGTTCAATATTTATTCTGGTTTCACTGTATTACGAGCCTAATAAATCGTCGATCACGATTCAAATTGTCTGGATTTTGATCAGTGTTTTTGGTTTGTTCCGCAGTTATCTCGCCAGAAAAAAAGCTAAACCGACATGACGTCTTTGCCCGACTTGATTGGTTATGCAGGCGTTTTGATGGTTTTGATTGCCTATAGCTTTTTGCAGGCAAGACGAATAAATGGCAATGGCGTTTGTTACCCGCTAATTAATCTTGTGGGTGCCATCCTGATTCTAATATCGCTGCTTTATAAGCCCAATATGCCCGCCATCGTTATGGAAGCGGCCTGGGCAGTAGTTAGCGTGATTGGAATATTCTTTGCAATTCGAGCAAGACAAAAAACCAAACTATAGTTTACATATAAGCGCACCATGCTTGCCCGTAGGAGCGCCTTCAGGCGCGACAAATTCTACGCGCTCTATCGCGCCTGAAGGCGCTCCTACTAAACATCAATCGTCGCCGTTAATTTTATTTATTTCTTAAAACAACAAAGTTCGTAGGGTGGGCATTGCCCACCATTTAAACATCATCGCAATTTGTTCGCTGCGTAGGGAAGACACTGCCCACCATTCTAAATATCATCGCAGTTGTTATGGTGGGCAGTGCCCACCCTACGCCGCTTAAGCGACTCCCACAAAAGCATTTTTTCAAAGACATTTTTTCAAAACTATGTCTTATGGCAATACCCATAACCATAAGGGCATATACATAGTCAAATTGCTCATGGTCAATTCGATATGTCATTGTTGACCCGGGTTTTCTATCCATATAGATTCTGTATGGAATATGTTAACCATGAAAGCCAAATATGCCCTCAGGGCTCTTAGCACCCTTGCCAAGCATGCGCCGGAGCGTTTGTTAGCGCGAAAAATTGCGGCCGATGCCGGGGTGCCGGAAAAGTTTCTCGAAGCGATTTTGGTGGAGTTGCGGAACAGTAATCTGATTGAAACCAGGCGCGGAGCAGCGGGTGGTCATTCGCTGGCACGCAATGCCGATCTGATCACTATTGGCGATATCGTCAGAGTCATTGACGGGCCGATTGCACCCCTTCGTTGCGCGAGTGTGACGGCATACAAGCCATGCGATGAATGCATTGATCCGCAACATTGTGCACTTCGTTATTTGATGGGCGATGTGCGCGATGCAATGTCCAGTGTTATCGACAACCGCAGCTTGCAGCAACTCTCGGATGAAGATGATCGTTTAACCCTGCAACTCAAAACCCGCAAGCGCAAGAGGAAAGTCGCATGAATAGCTTGACTCTCAATAATCCGGTGAAATACGCAGGCGCGCAGGAGCTTAGTGAAAACGAGCGTGCCGTGCTGGAGGCTATTCGTGCGACCCCTTATGGTTCGGTAGAAGTAGTTGTGCATCAGAATCGCATTGTTCAAGTCGTGAAAACCGAAAAAGTAAAATTGGAATAAAGACTCGTTACACGGACGTAGAAAAAACGCTTCAGCTACAAATAACTTATCACCGACCAGACGACTGGAGGTACCACACAATGCTAATTATTGGAGGCTCCATGTCTTATCGTCACAAAAATCTTGCCCTGCCTTTTGCCATTATGGCGACACTCTCAGCACAGAGTAGTGAAGCCTCCACGCATACGTCGGGCAATACAAACACCGAAAGCAAAGCATCAGATACGGCAGTGATAAACGCTCTGAACGAACGTCTCGCACGCCTCGAAAAATATCTCGGCGCACAGGACGAGCCTGCTGTTGCTGACCCCGAAGCACAGGAGCAAGTCGCTACACTCGAGCAGCGCCTGCTGGTGCTTGAAAGAAAACTTGAGCTGCAGCAGGAAGAAGCCACTACAAAAGCCAGCTCAACTCCCCTCATTACCGTCAATGAAAAAGGCTTGTCAGCAAAATCTGCCAGTGGCGATTTTGAAATAAAATTAAAAGGCCTGATACAGGCCGACCAACGTCTGTTTTTTGGTGATGACGCGGTTCCGTTCAATGACAGTTTTCTGTTTCGCCGCATTCGCCCGACCATTGAAGGTTCGTTCGGCTCCTTGATCGGGTTTCGTTTAACGCCGGAATTTGCCGGTGACAGCGCAACGATTGTCGATGCCTATGTCGATGTAAAATTTAATCCGGCCTATACCTTGCGAGTCGGCAAGGTAAAGGGCCCAATTGGATTGGAACGCCTGGAATCGGGTGGTGCTACTGCATTGATCGAACGTGCATTCCCTACCGAGCTGGCGCCGAATCGCGAGCTGGGTGCGCAATTACAAGGCGAACTGGCGGCAGGTCGCGTCAACTATGTGGTCGGTGTTTATAACGGCGCGCCAGATGGTCGCGACGACCCCACCACCGATGCCGATGATAATTTTGAATATGCCGGTCGCGTTTTCTTCGAGCCATGGAAAAATGATGCGAATGCATTGTCCGGACTGGGTTTTGGTGTGGCCGCCAGCATTGGTGACAAAGAAGGTGCCGGTAATAATTTCCTGCCGCGTTATCGCACGCCCGGCCAGAATATTTTCTTTAATTACCGCAATACCATTCTGGCGGATGGCGAGCACTTCCGCCTGTCGCCGCAGGCTTATTACTACCGCAATGCTTTTGGTTTGCAGGGTGAATATATCCAGTCGAAACAAGAGCTTTTGGTCACAGGTATTCCTGCTACACGTACCGATTTGACCAATAGTGCCTGGCAGATCACCGGTAGTTGGGTATTAACGGGTGAAGATGCGAGCTATCGTGGCGTCGTAAAACCAAGCGCTCCTTTTAATAGCAGCGGCGAAGGTTGGGGTGCATTTGAACTGGTCGCACGTTACGGTGAGCTGGATATTGATGATGACGCATTTCCGCTGTACGCAAATCTTTCAACGTCAGCCAGCCAAGCAACAGCATGGAGTGTTGGTCTGAATTGGTATTTAAACAACAATTTGAAACTTGTCTTTAACCATACCCAGACACAATTCGATGGTGGTGCCGTCGGTGGCGACCGGGAAGACGAAAAAACATTTTTCTCGCGGGTTCAACTTTCTTTCTAAAATGAATGACATTAGAGGTTAACAATATGAAACCGATTACCCGATTATTAGCAGCAACAGGATTGATTTTTATTGCAGGGTTTTCCAGTGCAAAAGAAGTCACATTATTAAATGTATCCTACGATCCTACCCGCGAGTTTTATCAGGAAGTCAATCGCGAATTCGCCGCGCAATGGAAACAGAAAACCGGCGATGATTTGAAAGTGCAGGCATCTCATGGCGGTTCCGGCAAGCAGGCACGCTCGGTGATTGACGGACTGGAAGCCGATGTTGTGACATTGGCATTGGCCTACGACATCGATTCCATTTCCGAGAAAGGAAAATTATTGCCGCCAAAATGGCAATCACGGTTGCCCCTGAACAGCACGCCTTACACTTCGACCATTGTTTTTCTGGTGCGCACCGGAAATCCAAAAGCCATTCGTGATTGGGGTGATCTGGCCAAGCCGGGTGTTTCGGTCATCACGCCAAATCCAAAAACCTCAGGCGGTGCACGCTGGAATTATTTGGCCGCCTGGGCCTGGGCACAAAAACAATACGGCGGTGACGAAACCAAAACCCGCGCCTATTTAAGTAAATTATTTCGCAATGTGCCGGTGCTCGATACCGGTGCACGCGGTTCAACCACCACGTTCGTGAATCGTCGAATTGGTGATGTGTTAATCGCGTGGGAAAACGAAGCGCAACTAGCCATCGAAGAGGCGGGCGGTAAAGGTTTTCAAATCGTGGTGCCGAGTTTAAGTATTCGCGCCGAACCTCCGGTGGCGATTGTTGATAAGGTCGTTGATCGTCATGGCACACGCAAAGTTGCCGAAGCGTATTTGAATTTTCTCTACACGGCGAAGGGGCAGCAGCTGGCGGCGAAACATCATTTCCGTCCAGCGCTTCCGAATCTGGTATCGGCGGCTGAACTGAAGGCATTCCCCGCATTGGAACTGGTCACGATTGATAAAAATTTTGGCGGCTGGAAAAAAGCGCAGGCCACCCATTTTGCCGATGGCGGCACGTTTGACCTCATCTACAAGAACGCAAGGTGAAAACAAGCTCTTTCAATCTGCTGCATGCCTGGCGAAACCGCGGGCCTCTGCCGGGCCTTGGCCTGACACTTGGACTGAGCCTTTCATGGCTCGGTCTTATTGTGCTTATTCCCTTGCTGGCGCTGTTTATCAAGGCGGCAGGTCTAGGTTGGCAGGGTTGGTGGAATATCATCAGTGATGAACGCGTGTTAGGTGCAATGAAATTAAGTTTTGGCACGGCCTTGTTGGCAGCCTTGTTTAATTCTGTTGCAGGAACCTTGATCGCCTGGGTACTGGTTCGCTATCGTTTTTATGGGCGTGTATTTGTCGATGCGCTGATCGATTTGCCATTCGCATTGCCAACGGCAGTGGCCGGCATTGCACTCACCGCAATTTATTCCGGCAATGGCTGGCTTGGACAATATCTTGAACAATGGGGTTTAAAGATTGCCTACGCGCCGGCGGGCATCGTGATCGCACTGGTGTTTATCGGCTTGCCTTTTACCGTGCGGACTTTGCAGCCGGTGCTGGAAAATTTGCATATTGAACATGAAGAAGCCGCTGCCTCATTAGGCGCAAGCCGTTTCACCACTTTATGGCGGGTTATTTTTCCACAAATTCTACCGGCAATACTCACGGGGTTTTCGCTTGCTTTTGCGCGTGGCGTAGGCGAATACGGCTCGGTAATTTTTATTGCCGGCAATTTGCCTTACGTATCGGAAATTGCCCCCTTGCTGATCGTCATCAAACTCGACGAGTTTGATTATGCCGGCGCCACGGTCATTGCCACGCTGATGCTGGCAACATCGTTTCTGATTTTATTCCTGATCAATACCTTGCAACGGAGGCTTGCCCGTGGCCAAGCACTCTAATTCTGCGAGCCAGTTCAGCAATGAGCCGACATGGTTGCGTTGGCTGCTGATTGCGTTAGCGATTCTCCTGGTCTGCATCATCGTAGTATTGCCATTGGCGGCAGTACTCGTGGAAGCAGCCGCAGCAGGGTTTGAGGCTTATTGGTCTGCGGTTACCGAAGAAGACACAGTCGCCGCGATTAAATTGACTTTGCTGGTGGCGTTGTTGTCGGTCCCGCTAAATATTATTTTTGGCATTGCCACTGCATGGGCCATCACCAAATTCAAATTCCCGGGCAAAAATTTATTGCTGACGTTAATCGATCTGCCATTTTCGGTATCACCTGTCGTTGCCGGTTTGGTCTTCGTACTTTTATTCGGTGCACAAGGCTGGTTCGGTCCCTGGCTGCAGGAACATGAAATAAAAATAATTTTCGGCATTCCCGGAATTGTTCTGGCAACAATATTCGTGACATTTCCCTTTGTTGCGCGTGAACTCATTCCGTTAATGCAGCAACAAGGGCCCGATCAGGAAGAGGCGGCGGCATCGCTTGGTGCAGGTGCCTGGCAGATTTTCTGGCGCGTTACATTTCCCAATATTCGCTGGGCCTTGTTGTACGGCGTATTGCTTTGTAACGCGCGTGCTATGGGCGAGTTTGGTGCGGTGTCGGTGGTGTCGGGGCATATTCGTGGACTGACGAATACCATGCCATTGCAGATTGAAATTCTGCATAACGAATTCAATACGCCGGCGGCTTTTGCAGTGGCATCACTGTTGACTTTGCTTGCGCTGATTACTCTGGGTATCAAACTTTGGCTAGAACGCAAGCACGGCGATGCACTTGCACGCACCGCGCGCGCACATTGAAGAAAAATGGAAAACCATGGATATTTTAATTGAAGGTGTCGGTAAAAAGTTTGAAGGCTTTGCCGCACTTAATCCGATAAATCTGAATATTGTGTCCGGGCAATTGGTCGCCTTGCTGGGGCCATCGGGTTCGGGAAAAACTACCTTGCTGCGATTGATCGGCGGGTTATTGCCGGTCGATAGCGGACGAATTTTGTTCGGTGAGAAGGACGCAACCCGTTTGAGTTTGCGTGATCGCCGTGTCGGCTTTATGTTTCAGCATTACGCCTTGTTTCCGCATATGAGTGTTTTTGAAAATGTGGCATTTGGATTGCGTTCGCAGCCACGCAAACAGCGTCCGGAGGAAGCGGCGATTAAAAAGAAAGTCGGGTCATTGCTTGAAATGGTGCAAATGGACACCATGCGTGACCGTTTGCCTGCGCAATTATCCGGTGGCCAAAGACAGCGCGTTGCCCTGGCGCGGGCATTGGCGATTGACCCGACCGTATTGCTTCTGGATGAACCCTTCGGCGCATTGGATGCCAAGGTGCGGGTAGAACTTCGTCGTTGGCTGCGAAGCATTCACGACGAAACCGGCATTACCACTTTGTTCGTCACCCATGATCAAGAAGAAGCGCTGGAGTTAGCCGATCGTGTCGTGGTGATGAACAAAGGCAGCATCGAGCAAGACGACACGCCAGATAATGTTTATACCCATCCGATATCGCCATTCGTATTTGATTTCGTCGGGCGCTCGAATCAAATTGAAGGTGATATTGCCGATCACCGTTTTATTGCGCCCGGTATTTCGATCGCACTGGCCAAGAACACTCATGTAAACGGCCCGGCAACTTTATATGTGCGGCCACATGATATTGCCTTATGCGATTCACGCGTGTGCCTGAGTGCAACCGTGCAAAGCATTCAGCGTCTGGCAGGACGAGTAACACTCGAAGCCATCGTCAACGGGCAATCCCGGCCCTGGATTATGGATCTTTCAGCACACGATTTATTGCAGCTCCCGGCGCAAGGCGAGAAGGTGAGTTTGTCGCTGAAGCATTATTTGATTTACCCGACGTAGGAGCAACTATCTGATGCAGACAGTTGCTCCTACAAGGGCGAAACATTATTCTTCGTCGGTACCTTCGTTGATCCCTTCAAACAGGAAGGTCGAAAGATAACGCTCGCCGGTATCGGGCAGCATGGCAAGTATCACATCGCCTTCTACCGCATGCGAGTGCGCGACTTCGAGTGCGGCGGCAAAAGTGCCGCCGCCGGAAACGCCGGTAAAAATACCTTCCTTGCGTGCTAATTCGCGCGCCATATCGCGTGATAAATCATCGCTGACGGGCAAGTTATGCTGATAAACACTGCGGTCCAAAACCGACGGAATAATATTCGGCGTCCAGCCCTGGATTTTATGCGGTGCCCATTCCATACCGGCCAACATGGCAGCTCCCGCAGGTTCCGTCGTAACGATTTGTACTTCAGGCCGAGCAAGCCGGAGCATTTGTCCAACACCGGTCAGTGTGCCGCCGGTGCCCCATCCGCTGACAAACCAGTTCAGGCGACGACCGGCAAAGTCCTGCAAAATTTCCGGGCCAGTGGTGTTGCGGTGATAAGCCGGGTTGGCCGGATTATCGAATTGTTCGGTATAGAATGCGCCGTGTTTTTCAGAATAGGCTTTGGCGCGTTGAATCATACCGACCGCACGTTCGGCGGCAGGCGTGAGAATAACTTTTGCCCCTAACATGCGCATCAATTTTCGACGTTCGATCGAAAACGAATCTGCCATAAAGGCAACGAAGGGGTAACCCTTCGCAGCGCAAACCATGGCGAGCGCGATACCGGTATTGCCGGACGTGGCTTCAACCACGGTTTGGCCGGGCTTAAGAATGCCGCGTTGCTCGGCGTCCAGAATAACTGCATGCGCCAAGCGATCTTTTACTGATGACATGGGATTAAAGGCTTCGAGTTTTACGTACATCTCGACACCCGCAGGCGCGAGCCGATTGATGCGGACGATAGGGGTGCGGCCGATGGTGTCGAGAATGCTGTCGTAGATCATGGCAAAGTCCTTGGGTGGGGCAGCTGGAAGAAGGAACAGAATAACGAAGCTGGTTTTGTCGGTGGTTAATTTTTTGGAAAGTGTGGTGCTTCAGGATTTGTAGGAGTGCCTTTAGGCGCGAACGAATCTGCGAAATAATCTGAGGCAGGAGCGAGCTCTGCTCGCGAAAAGCCTGCGACGAGGCATTTCGCG
>JAYSQD010000035.1:0-16279 GCA_043721835.1 Arenimonas sp.
AGGCTTTTGAAACTGGAGCGGGAAAAGAGACTCGAACTCTCGACCCCGACCTTGGCAAGGTCGTGCTCTACCAACTGAGCTATTCCCGCGGAGAACGCATATTATTATGGATTAGCGCTTTTGCGTCAACACCTTTTTACGAAAAAAACTGCAAGAGCGCGTCAAAACGAGCTTTCAGCCCTTTCTCATCGTTGGCCATGCGGCACGAATATAATCAAAACCCGACCAAAGTGTGAGCGCAGCAGCAATCGCCAACAGCCATTCGCCTATTTTAAAAATAGGAATGCCGAAAAGATCTTCATAAAATAAAACAAAACTAATCGCGACCATTTGCACGATGGTTTTTATTTTACCGAGTGCAGCCACTTTTACTAAACCATGCGCGCCCATTTGTGCCATCCATTCACGCAAGGCAGAAATGGTAATTTCGCGTCCGACAATAATCGCGCTCAATAATGCCATCCATGCCGTCGGATGCCGCTGCGTCACTAAAAACAAAGCAAAAGTAACCGCCAGTTTGTCAGCGACCGGATCAAGAAATGCACCAAAAGCCGAATACATATCGTAACGACGCGCTATCCAGCCATCGAGCCAATCGGTTAAAGCACCGAGCACGAATACCGCACACGCCAGAATATTGCTCCACGGGTGCTTCCAGTAAAACACTGCCACCAAGACCGGCACCAATAAGATGCGAAACAAAGTCAAAATGGTGGGGATGGTTAAATTCACTCGTGTTCCTGTGCTGACTCGGGAGCGTTCGCTTTGGATTCTAACCCATGTAGCGAGGCATAAATACGCGCGGCCAAGGCGTCGTTCACACCGGCTACACGCGCAATTTCTTCACTACCGGCTTCTTTCAAAGCGGCAAGACCGCCGAAGTGTTTCAACAGTGCAGCACGCCGGCGCGGACCAATGCCGGGAATATCTTCGAGTTTGGAAACATCACGTTTTTTCTGACGCCTTCCACGATGACCAGTAATTGCAAAGCGATGTGCTTCATCGCGAATTTGTTGTATCCACTGCAATGCCGGTGAATGCGCGCCGGGTCTCAGCACACGTCCATCGGGCAAAATAATTTGTTCGTCCCCGGCTTTGCGTGCTTCACCTTTTGCAACACCGACCAGAATGACTTGCGTGACGTCCAATTCTTTTAGCACAGCACGCGCCCGCATTAGCTGACCTTCACCGCCATCAATAAATAAAACATCGGGCAACACGCCCTCTTCGACCGCACGTTTGAAACGACGGGTTAATGCCTGATGCATCGCCGCGTAATCATCGCCGGGCGTAATACCGTCAATATTGAAACGCCGGTATTGGTTGCGCAGTGCGCCTTCCTGATTGAACACAACGCAGGAAGCCACGGTCGCTTCACCTTGGGTATGACTGATATCAAAACATTCCATGCGTTGTGGTGTATGTTCCATACCGAGCATTTCTTGAAGCGCTTCAAGGCGCTTACGTTGTGCCACATTACTGGTAACTTCTGTACTCAATGCCAACACGGCGTTGCTCACAGCCATTTCAAGATACCGTGCACGGTCGGCACGCACGGAGGTTTTTATTTCGACTTTTTTGCCCGCCTGGGCCGACAATACTTTTTCAAGTAATTCCTGGTCTTCAATAACATGGCTAAGAATTATCTCTCTCGGTGGCCGTTGTTCAAAATAATATTGACTGACGAATGCGTCCAGCACTTCGCTGGCACTGTCGGCGCCATTGGTTTTCGGAAAAAACGACCGGGTGCCCAGATTCATTCCACTGCGAAACGATAATAACAATACACAGGCAGTGCCTTGATCAATGGCGCAAGCCAGCACATCCATATCGGCTTGTTCGCCTTCAATATATTGCTTGGCCTGAATACGACGAATGCCCGCGACTTGATCACGCAAGTACGCAGCCAATTCAAATTGCAAACTGGCACTGGCCGATTCCATGGAACGTGTTAAATCATCGACGACTTCGCCGCTGCGGCCATCGAGAAATAAACTCGCACGTTTGGTGTCGGCGTCGTAATCGCGCGGTGCGATCAAACCAACACAAGGCGCGGTGCAACGACCTATTTGATGCTGCAGGCAGGGACGCGAACGATTACGAAATACGCTGTCTTCGCAATTACGCAGTTTGAAAATTTTCTGCATTAAATCCAGCGTGCTGGTCACGGCAGAAGCACTCGGGTACGGCCCGAAATAACGACCGGGCACGGCACGTGGGCCTCGATGAAAAGCCAGGCGAGGCCAGGTTTCATCGGTAATTAAAATATACGGATAACTTTTGTCATCACGCAACAACACGTTGTAGCGCGGACGCAAAGATTTTATTAATTGATTTTCAAGAATCAAGGCTTCGCTTTCGGTACGCGTGATGGTGATTTCCATTCGTGCGATTTGCTTGATCATCAAGGCAATGCGTGTTGATGACACCGTACTCAAAAAATAACTGGCGACGCGTTTTTTTAGCGATAGCGCTTTGCCGACATACAAAACACTTTCGTCGCTGGCGTACATGCGATAAACGCCGGGTGCGGTCGTGAGGTCTTTGACGAAGGCTTTGCCGTCGAAAGCGGCTTGATGTGGTACATCATTCATGCCGGTATTTTCGCATGAATGTTCGTGAGAGTTGGTTTCTGGATTCTTGAAGGATGAACCGATAACTCACTAACGCGCATTCCCGGGTCAGATGGAGCCATGACCCGGGCTACGTCATTCACCGATGGGTAGGCGGGACAATAATTCCGAGGCAAAGTCGTAGCGCAATATTTCGTGCGCGCCTGCATCGGCAATCCATAAAGCGCCGGCTCCAACGGCCAGTGCGGCCGGTTCATTCAGGCTTTGCGGTAGCTGCGGGGTACTCATGCCACCGCCGCCAAGGCGTAATTTACGAAGGCTGCCGTTGTAGGTATCGGCAATCCAAAGTACCGGCGAATTGGGGTCAAGTGCGATGGCTTGCGGAAATTGCAGACGAGCATCGCGACGTTCACCGTCCTGATCGCCAAACTCATACAAGCCCTGCCCGACCAGAGTTTGAACTGTATTTTGCTGCAATTGAATCGCGCGCACAGCCGAGGTGGCAGAATCGACGACATACAAACTTTGCTGGACCAGTGCAACGTCCGCAGGCTGTGCAAATAATGCATTCCGGCCCGGACCATCGGCAATCCCTAAATCACCGGTGCCGGCAATAAATCTTAAGCGTGCGTTACCGAGTTCGTATTCCCAGATTTGATTGCTACCGGCCATGGCGATATACAACTTGTCATTGCTGCCGCTCAAACCCCAGGGCATATTCAAAGTGTTTTCGGAAGAATGCTTGCTCACGCCTTCATGAGGCTGACCCGCTTTGCCGGTGCCTAAAACAGTGGCAACGTCACCGCCAATTAAACTGATACGACGCAAAGCGTGATTACCAGTGTCGGCGATATATAAAGTTTCGCGTACCAGGCACAAACCACGCGGCGCATTGAATGCCGCTTCATTCGCAGGGCCATCATTTAAATCCGGATGGCCATTGCCAAACTCACGCAATATGCGGCCCTGATGCGTGCATTCCAGAATCCGATGATGCGCGGTATCGGCAATATATAAATGCGAATCAGTGACGGCAATGCCGGACGGAAACGATAACGCAGTGTGCTCTTCGGCATTCTTGGCGCGAAACGCATGTTCCATCATCGATTGACTGGTGGAGGATTCATGGATTAATTCGCCAATCAATTTTTCAAGTATTTCGATTTGGTCGTCACCGGCAACAATCTCTCGCACCACACCTTCACCATCGATCAATGCTACCGAAGGCCAGCGTGTAATTCCGAAATGTTGCCAGGTAATCCAGCCACGATCATTGGCCACCGGAAAACTTATGCGTTGCCGATTTACCGCTTTCATTACAACGCGGTCATCGACTTCGTTGTCGAATTTGGGTAAATGAATACCCAAAACGGCGAGCCCTAAAGGATGCTTGGCTTTGATCCGCGCCAGTTCATTGATCAAATTTTGCGAATAAACCGAACTGGCATTCCAGAACACCAAGGCCAATATCCGACCGCGTTGACCCGCAATGGTCTGTGCATCGCTATTAAGCCAACGCAGGTTTTCATTGAGTTCAGGGGCAAGCATTGCTGACATAGGGGCTCCGGACTGGCTATTGAGCATAACGAATTTTGGGTGGAAAGTGGGGTGTGGGTGCATTGGATGCGGTGTACGCCAAACACTATCGCGATCTGTGGTGGAATCGCCAGGAGCTGGCGGTTCCACCCTACTCCATTCTGTCTTTCCAGCTATCTTTGGCTTGTAGCCACCAGTAGGTGAGCTGGGCGCCGATAAAACCGGCGGGTTTCATGGTCGAGACCAGACCATAGGACGCCATGCTTTGCCAGCGGGTATCACCCTCGGCGATGGCGGCGGCGATGAGTTCACCGGCAAAAGTAGTGGGTGCAACACCATGGCCACCAAATGCTTGTGCGCACCACAGACCTTTCTCGATTTCGCTAATCTGCGGCATTTCATGGCGGGAATAGCTCATTAAACCCGACCAAGCGTAGTTGATCTTGATATCTTTTAATTGCGGAAATACTTTCATCAAATCACGATGCAGTAATTTTTTGACCGCTTCGGGCGAGCGATCCATTACTGAAATACGGCCACCCCACAGCAGACGCGAATCAGGCAATGGGCGGTAATAATCAAAAGCAAAACGGGTATCGTAAATCGCTGCTTTGGTTTCCAAAATACTGCGCATGCGTTCCTGAAGTGGCTCGGTCACCATGACATAGGTGGCGATGGGTAATACTGACGCATCGATTTTCGGGTACAAATTCGCCAAATAACCACCGCAAGCCAGCACCACTTGCTCAGCTTCAATTTCCGCTTCGGGTGTCTTGATTAACCAGCCGCTGCCGTTTTTTTGCAATTGGATTGCAGGCGTATTTTCATAAATCTCGACACCCATTGATTCGGCCGCTTTCGCGATGCCGAGTGCGTAATTGAGCGGATGAAAATGCAGGGAATTCTTTTCATGCAAGGCATCTTTATATCGATCACTGTAAATAATTTTTTTCAATTCGGACTGCGGAATAAAATCCCATTGCGTATCGAAATTTTCGGACAATAGTTTCTGGAAATCCTTTAACAGACTTTGATCACGAAACCAGTTGGCCCAATAGACACCGGCATCGGTATGCTGGCAGTCAATTTTATGGTGTTTGATGCGGGCTCGAATTAAATTAACGGCTTCAACAGTGCCTTGATAGAGCTGCCTGGCCGCTTGCGGGCCCAGGTCTTTCAATAAACTTTCCGGCCCGCGTGAAAACCCGGCAAAAACAAAACCGCCATTACGACCTGATGCGCCGAAGGCCAGATTTTTTGCTTCACACAGAACAATATTTTTTATACCTCGCTCAGCCAAACCAAGCGCCGTGTTTATGCCAGCAAAACCACCGCCAACGATGCAGACTTTGGCAGATTTTTTTGTGGACAAAGCTGGCCTCACCAGCGACGAGTTTGCGGTGGCAATGTAATAACTTTGAGGAACGATTATTTTCATTGATTAAAGTAGGTCGGGCCCCAGCCCGACTTGAGCATAACTGCAATCTGTAACGGCGTCGGGCCAGGGCCCGACCTACGAGTTCTTCAAAGCCTGCGTCATGTATTCGCGTGCAGCATCGGCCAGATCGTCATGGTCGAGTGCATATTGAATAGTCGCTTCGATCAGACCGATTCGGCTGCCGCAATCGAAACGCCTGCCTTCAAAACGATAGGCCAGTGCTTTTTCTTCTTTCAGCAAGGCAGCAATGGCATCGGTTAATTGAATTTCGCCACCGGCACCGGGTTTGGTTTTTTCCAGCAGGGCAAAAATGCGACCACTCAAAACATAACGACCGACGACGGCTAAATTACTCGGTGCCACTTCGGGTTTTGGTTTTTCGACAATGGCAGAAATAACGCCTTGCCGATCATGAAAACTTTCTGTCGCCACGATACCGTAACTGCCGGTTTGTTCGCGCGGCACGTCTTGCACAGCAATTACGCTGGCATTTTCGCGCTCGGCACAATCGGCCATTTGCCTGAGGGCGCCGGGGCCTTTATTCCAGATCAAATCATCGGCCAACAAAACTGCGAACGGTTCATTTCCGATAACAGGCTTCGCACACAAAACCGCATGCCCTAAACCCAAGGCTTCGGTCTGGGTAACAAATACTGCACGCACATGTCGCGGCAACACATCACGAATTAAAGCAAGCAACTCGGACTTACCGGCCTTTTCCAGTTTTTGTTCAAGCTCGTAGGCTTTATCGAAGTAGTCAGCAACCGCATGTTTATAGCGATTGGTGACAAACACCATGGTGTCGCAACCGGCCTCGATGGCTTCATCAACGGCATATTGAATAAGCGGCCGATCAACCACGGGCAGCATTTCTTTCGGCACCGTTTTTGTGGCCGGAAGAAAACGAGTACCTAAACCTGCTACCGGAAATACTGCTTTACGAATACGTTGCGTCATAATTTTTTTATCTTTGATTTAATCATAGTGTACTCAGGAACGGCTTCATGTAACAGCGTGAGCAATTGCTGGTCGTTGTCGCCGTGTCGCAGTGCTTGCGCCAATTGTTGCGTTTGCTCGATAACTTGCAGCACTACAATGTCACGTGGTTTGGCTTCGAGCACACGCGGGTTTTCAGTGTGCGTATAAATTTCATCGGGATGAAATAGACTTTCATGCAATTTTTCACCTGCACGCAAACCGGTGTAATGAATTTGGATATCGATACCCGGGCGTTTACCGGCAAGCCGAATCATTTGTTCGGCCAGTTCGCTGATGGCAACAGGCTTACCCATGTCGAGCGTATAAATGACGGCATAAGGTTCGGGCATGCTGAGCGCTTGCAATATCAGCTGGCAGGCTTCCGGAATAGTCATAAAGTAACGACTGACTTCTTCATGCGTTACCGTGACCGGGCCACCGGCGGCTATTTGCTTGCGAAACGTCGGTACTACACTACCGGAGGAATCAAGCACATTACCGAAGCGCACAATACTTAGTTGTGTGGCGCTATCATTGAAAATTGCCTGACAAACTCGCTCCGCCATCAACTTGGTGGCGCCGAGAATATTAATCGGCTGAATCGCTTTATCGGTCGAAATCAAAACAAAATGCAAGGCGCCATGATCACGACAAACTTCTGCCAGTGTCGCGGTTGCATGCACATTATTACGAAGCCCTTCGCGCAATTGGGTTTCAAGTAAGGGCACGTGTTTGTTGGCGGCGGCGTGATAAACATAATCGGGAATACCATGCTGCATAGCACGCAGACACGCTATTTTATCGCCGCAATCGGCGAGCAAAGGCACAACTTCAAGTCCCGGATCGAGTGCAGCCAGCTGCTCACAAATTTCGAGCAAAGGTAATTCAGCACGTTCGATTAAAATAAGTTTCCGCACCCGCGCCTGCGTGCATTGACGCGCCAATTCGGAACCAATAGAACCACCGGCACCGGTAATCAGTACACATTTACCACCCAGCTGACGCCCGATATTTTGCCAGTCAAATTTAATCGGTTCGCGGCCCAGTAAATCATCAATCGCCACTTCATTGAGTTGTACAGGGTCATGAGCATTCAACCATTCGGTATAACGCCCGAGTTTTCTGAAGGGCATACCAATGTCATCGCATAATGCGATCACACGTTGCAAGGCTTGTGTTTGCGCAGTCGGCAATGCAATCACGCAAAGATCGGCCGCGGTAGCGCGTGCCATTTCGGATAATTGATCGATGCGGCCCAGCACTTTTACGCCCTGAATTCTACGACCTTTTAATTGCGGATCATCGTCGAGCAAGCCGACGGTTTCATAACGACCATCACGACTAATATCGCGAAGAAACACTTCGGCGGAGCGCCCTGCTCCAGCGACGATAACGCGCATGGCATCGGTATGTTTTGCGGCCAGGCGCTGGTCTTTCCAGGCACGATAGATCAAACGCGGCGCACCGAGAATAATGGTGAGGCCCGGCACATAAAGCACGATTGTTTGCAGTGGTAAGCGGGAGAAATAACCGCTCACGAAAAATGCCAATAATAGGGCGCACAAACCAAAGACAGCTGCTTTGAAAATATTACCTAGATCCGGAAGACTGGCAAAACGCCAAACCCCGCGATACAAGCCGCTCCACCAGAGCATAAGCGCTTGCAACAAGACGACCACTACAAGCTCTTTGTAAAATGCCGCGTTAAAGCCCTGATGTTTATCATTGATATAAAACCAGCGTAAGCCCGTCCATAGCAATGCCGTCATGGTAAAATCGTGCAGGACGATTAAGGCACGCGGCAGCAAGTAGGAGATGCGATACGACTGGGTCATTACTATAAGGACTTTGGAATTTATGGGCTACGCCCCGATTTTAATACAAAAAGCCTTAAGCATTGATGTATAACAACCTCTGTTGCAAGAATGCCAAGCAACAAAATTTGTTGACGACTCTGTGGTAACTGCCTGCTGAAGCCAATGGTGGCGATCATTACAAGCGTCCACATTGCGTAATACCCGCAGACGGCAGCATGACTTTTCCCGATACGAATTGCATATTGATACAGATGACTTCGATGCGCTTGAGTAACTTTATGGCCGCGAAAAGCACGACGAATAAAAGTCAGGCCTGCATCAATCCACATGGCAGAGGTGAGGCAGAGTATTTCCAATAATTTCCATTGGCCTTCGTCATAAGCCAGCACGGCAAGGCTGATTACCGCAGCACCGAGTGCATGGCTTCCAACATCGCCTAAAAATACCCGGGCTACCGGAAAATTAAACGGCAGAAAGCCAAGGCAACAAACAGCAAGTACCAATGCAAAATAATTAGTACTAAGCGAAAAATTACTCAGCGCTATAAACCCAATCACGACAATCAGGCTTTGTATACTGACCAAGCCATTGCTACCGTCCATGAAATTCCAGATATTCACGAACAACAAATAGGCGATTGCAATCGTTATCGAAGTCATCAAGGAAGATGACAAGAAAAAAATCGCTATTAGAAAAATAAGGGCTGCCGTTAGGACGTGAAGTAACAATTTGGTTCGCGAGCGGAGTGGCTTTAAGTCATCCCAAAAACCCAGCACGCTATACAAAATAATGGCGGAGCATATTAATGGCCAGTAAGAGCCCGGATCCGACGTCAGAAAAAAAAATGTGCTGACGGCAATCATCACCAAGGCGATACTGATTCCGCCTGCTCTGGGTATTGGTGTCTGGTGTAATCGGCGCCGCTCAGGCCTGTCGTAGATTTTTTTTGTTTGCGCGATTTTTATCCAGCCCCAAGTCAATAGCGCTGTTAAAAAAAACAATGTGATACTCAAGCCAAGGCTGAGCGGCATTGTTTAGCTTGCCGATGTGAGTAGTGGCTTGATAGTGCCCCAATTCTTGCAGCTTGGGCATTGCCAATGGTGCGCGCGCGCACTAAAACCACAACGTTGGCAACGGTAGCCCGGCGTGTGTACGACCAGCAGATCGGTAATATTTTTTACCGTGCGCAAGGCTTCTTGTGGGTCACCGTGATCTTCGGAAAGGCTTAAATCAATTAAGGCCGCTTCACCGCGAACCGAAGGCCGTTGCTGAAGTTGTTTGGCCAAAAATGTATAGGCGGCCGGAACCCCTTCTTCTTTTTCAATTAACTCCGACAACGCCAGTAAAGGCGATACCCCGGCGTAATGCTCGGTCATTTCAAGCAGGAAACTGCGTGCGCGCGTGGTCTCGCCATTACGCTTATAGCTTGCCAGCAAGGCTGGCAGAACTTCTGGCAGATATTCGTAATCGTGCCGTACTACACGTTCAAATGCGCGGATTGCACCGGCATCATCGCCTTCAGCCAATTCGATTTGTGCTTCCAGCATACCGGCGCGAACCGATTGATTGTCTGCCGTGTAGGCATCGGCAATAAGTTTGCGAGCTTCCTTGTTATCACCTTTTGAACGCGCCTGATCAGCCAGCTCGCAGTAAAAATGCGAGATGATTTTTGTCATCGACTCACCGCCGACTTCTTCATATTTCTGCGCGTATTCAATGGCTTTGTACCAATCACGCTCGGCCTGGGTAATGGAAATCAAATGCCGTAGCGCTTGGGGTTTGAACACACCCATTTCAACAAGATCGTTCAACAAAGTTTCTGCACGGTCCAGCAAACCGGCGCGCATATAGTCTTCGCCCAGTGCCAGTACGGCGCGGGTTTTTTGATCTTCACTCAAGCCATGTTTTGACACCAGACTTTGATGCATGCGAATCGCGCGATCGACTTCGCCACGTCGTCGAAATAAATGACCTAAAGCGAATTGGGTTTCGATGGTGTCTTTATCGACTTCGGCAATTTGAAGAAATATTTCAATGGCCTTGTCTTGTTGTTCGTTGAGCAAATAATTCAGACCGCGAAAATAGGTGTTCGACAAACGCATGACTTGATTGCCGCTTTTTATTTCACCACCACGACGGCCTAATAACCAGCCAGCGGCAGCAGCAGCAGGAATCATCAATAGCCAGGCGGCATTGGTCATCATGGCGAACTCGTTCCTTCTGTCGCAATTTTATTGGCAGCGGCTTTTTCTGCTTTGGCCAGATCGCCACGCATCGGCCAAACGACAGTTGCCAGCACGACCAGACCACCGAGCAGGCAGCCCAGCAGCAAGACCAATAGCACGGTTAAACCGATGCTGGCTTGCAGTGTCGTAAAAAATAAATCGATGCGCATGACATCACGATTCAAGGCACCAAACACAATGCCCAATAGGATGAATGCAAGCGCGATTAAGGCTCTAAATAATGGCATCTGTTATTCCAACCGCAGGTGACAACAGCTTACCTGAAAACGACTGTCACTAGCTTTTGACTGCGGTTAAAGAAGCATTGACGCGGTCGCGTAATTCTTTACCGGGTTTGAAATGCGGGACATGTTTACCCGGAAGTGCCACTGAGTCACCGGTTTTAGGGTTACGACCCAAACGGGGTGGGCGAAAATGCAGAGAAAAACTACCAAAGCCACGAATCTCGATGCGATCGCCGTCGGCCAAAGCATTGCTCATCATTTCTAAAATAGTTTTAACCGCCATATCAACATCATCAGCTTTGAGATGTATTTGGCGCTTCGAAAGAATTTCGATGAGTTCTGACTTCGTCATTTCTTTAAACTCGATTCCGATAAGAAACGATGGCCTGAAACCAGGCCATCGTGGATATTACTTAGCAGGCTTATTCGCCTTTGTTCAGTTGCTCACGCAACAGCGCGCCCAACTTGGTAGTGCCGCTTGAGGCATCAGCCGATTTATTGACTTCGGCCATTGACTCAGCAACATCGGCTTCGTCTTTGGCACGAATCGAGAGCTGCATGACGCGGCCCTTACGATCCATACCGATGAACTTGGCTTCTACCGTGTCGCCCACTTTCAAATGCTGCGAAGCATCTTCAATGCGCTCTTTGGCGATGTCGTTGGCTTTGATATAACCTTCAAGGCCGTCTGACAATTCAATGGTGGCGCCTTTAGCGTCCACTTCTTTAACCGTACCGGTAACGATGGCACCCTTCTGGGTCGTTGCTGCAAAGGTACCCATTGGGTCTTGTTCCATTTGCTTGACGCCGAGAGAAATGCGTTCGCGTTCTGGATCAACGGCCAATACAACAGCTTCCAGGTTGTCGCCTTTCTTGTAGTTGCGAGCGGCTTCTTCGCCAGTCGAGCTCCAGGAAATATCGGACAAATGCACCAGACCATCGATGCCGCCATCCAAACCGATGAAGATACCGAAATCGGTAATCGATTTGATCTGACCCGAAACTTTGTCGCCTTTCTTGAAGATGGCGGCAAACGCTTCCCATGGATTAGGAACGCATTGTTTGATACCGAGCGAGATACGGCGACGCTCTGCATCAACGTCCAGCACCATCACTTCAACATCGTCGCCCAACTGGACAACTTTGGATGGGTTGACGTTTTTGTTGGTCCAATCCATTTCGGAAACGTGGACCAAACCTTCAACACCTGGTTCGATTTCAACGAAGGCGCCGTAATCGGTCACATTCGAAACTTTACCAAACATGCGGGCATTGGCAGGGTAACGACGAGCGATGTTATCCCATGGATCTTCGCCCAATTGTTTCAGGCCTAGGCTGACGCGGTTACGTTCGCGGTCATACTTGAGAACGCGGACTTGCAGTTCTTCGCCAACATTGACGACTTCAGACGGATGACGGACGCGTTTCCACGCCATGTCGGTGATGTGCAACAGACCATCGATACCGCCGAGGTCAACGAAGGCGCCGTAATCAGTGAGGTTTTTAACCACACCGGTAACGATCGAACCTTCTTGCAAGCGCTCAAGCATTTGCTCGCGCTCAACGCTGTTTTCACTTTCAACAACTGCGCGGCGGGAAACCACCACGTTGTTGCGTTTACGATCGAGCTTGATGATTTTGAATTCGAGTTCTTTGCCTTCCAGATAACCCGGATCGCGGACAGGACGTACATCCACCAGGGAACCTGGCAGGAATGCGCGAACGTCGCGAATGTCGACAGTGAAGCCGCCTTTGACCTTGCCGCTGATGCGGCCGGTGACGATTTCGCCTGCGTCCATCGAGGTTTCCAGCTCGTCCCACACCAAGGCGCGCTTGGCTTTTTCGCGGGAGAGAACGGTTTCGCCGAAGCCGTTTTCAAGATATTCCAAAGCTACTTTGACGGTGTCGCCGACTTTTACGTCGATTTCGCCTGCTTCGGTACGGAACTGTTCGATATCGATAACGCCTTCAGATTTCAGGCCTGCATTCACAACGATAACGTCGGAACGGATTTCTACGATAACGCCGCTGACAATAGAGCCGGGCTTGAGTTTTGAAAGCGCATGTTGGCTTGCTTCAAACAGTTCTGCAAATGATTCAGTAAATGATTCTGTCATGGTTGATTGCTCAGTTGAACACACGGGCTGCCGATGAAATAAACATCGGGCCCACCTGTTATGTGTGGTTTTGCCACACGTTAATAAACTCACACCATGATGGCATGAGAGTGTTTATTCTGCTGTTGAGTTTTGCTCGTTTAAGCAGCTAAAGAGATGGATCAGCGTGGTCGCAATGAAGCTGGCAACACCGCTAATACACGTTCAATGACTTCGGTGATCGGCATACCGGTGGAGTCCAAAATGACCGCGTTGTCGGCGGGCTTCAGGGGCGCCACGGCACGTCCGGCATCGCGCTCGTCGCGAGCGGCAATTTCGTGCAGCAGACTGTCAAGATTAACTGAAACCCCTTTGTCTTTCAACTGCTTATAGCGTCTTTTCGCTCTTTCTTCGGCGCTGGCGGTCAAAAAAACTTTGTACTGGGCATCCGGAAAAATCACGGTTCCCATATCGCGCCCGTCGGCCACCAAACCCGGGCTTTGACGAAACCGCTTTTGCAGATCGAGTAAGGCGGTCCGGACCGGCGGATGCGCCGCAATGGCCGACGCTGCAGCCGCAGCGGTTTCTGTGCGTAATAAGCGAGTAGCGTCTTTGCCATTAACAAACACGTGCAACTCACCCTCGTCATTACTTTCGAAACGAATTTCGGTGCGCTCGGCACAATGGGCAACCGCTTCCGGGTCGCTTAAATCGATACTTTCCCAGGCGGCAGCCAAGCCAACGGCGCGGTAAATAGCACCGGAATCGAGATAATGCCATTGCAGCCGTTTGGCGACCGCCTGACTAATCGTACCCTTGCCGGACCCCGAAGGGCCGTCGATAGTCAGGACTGGAATAGGCTTGCTCATGTTGAGAGTTTACTGAAGATTTAGCCCAAAACCCACTGATTTTGATAAGTCTATAAAGTTTGGGAATGAGGTCGCGACATTGTCGCAATCGCTGATTTTTACTATTCCCTCTGCCATTTGCCCCGCGATAGCCAAGCTCATGGCAATACGATGGTCACCGTGGCTATCGGTTTCACCACCATGTAATTGACCGCCCCGGATAATGGCGCCATCGGGCGTTTCAATGATGTCGGCGCCCAATTTGCGCAAAGCATCGCTCATCACAGAAATACGATCGGATTCTTTTACTCGCAATTCGGCAGCGCCAGTGACACGAGTTTCGCCTTTTGCCAGGGCTGCGGCGATAAACAAAGCCGGAAATTCGTCGATCATGTCTGGAACGACGGCTTCTGGCACATGAACTCCCGTTAAAAGCACGTGCTTTACTCGTAAATCAGCCACCATTTCACCGGCTTGTACACGGCGATTTTGTTCCTCGATATCGGCGCCCATCAATCGCAAGGCAGCCAGTAATCCGGTGCGACGTGGATTTATGCCAACCGATTTAATCAATAGATCCGAGCCGGGAATCAGGCTTGCAGCGACGATGAAGAAAGCGGCCGACGAGAAATCCGCTGGCACTTGGATATCGGCAGCCTGTAGTCGATGACCACCACTCAAGCAGGCAAAACCCGGACGAAATTCTATTGGCCAGCCAAAGGCTGCCAACATCTTTTCGGTGTAGTCACGGGTCGGATGCGGCTCATAGACCGTGGTTTCGCCCTGAGCGTAAAGACCGGCCAAAAGGATCGCAGATTTGACCTGGGCGCTTGCCACTTCTGTTTTATATTCAATGCCTTGCAGCGACTTATTCGAGTTAATTATCAAAGGCGGCAGCCCGCCAGCCTCTGACTGAATGCTGGCACCAAAATGCGATAAAGGTTCTGTAACCCGTCGCATCGGACGCTTTGAAAGCGAGGAATCGCCTACCAATTTTGAACGGAAACTCTGACCTGCCAATAAGCCCGTCAACAAACGCATCGCGGTACCGGCATTGCCGCAGTCCAGATCTTCACGGCTCGCTTTTAAGCCATGCAGGCCGACGCCGTGAATGATCCGTTCGCTAGGTGATGGTGTTTCAATCGTGACGCCTAATTGCTGAAAAATACGTGCCGTCGCGAGCGTGTCTTCACCTTCAAGAAATCCCGAAACCCTGGTAACGCCTTCTGCAATCGCGCCCAACATAATCGCACGGTGCGAAATGGACTTATCACCCGGCACCGTGATTTCGCCGTTTAAAGCACGGCCTTTGCTCGCCAGCCAGGTCAAGCTCATGCGAGTACCTCGTCCAGAATTTTAAGTAATTGTCTATTCTCGTCGCGATTACCGATCGTGATGCGCAGACAATTGGGTAATCCGTAACCACGCATCGGCCTTAAAACGACGGCCTTGGCTACACATTGCGCTTCAATATCGATCGAATCTTTTTGAAAATCGACCAGAACAAAATTGGTCTGGCTCGGGCCGCATTTCAAACCGCGCTGCTCAAACTGTTCAATTAGCCATGCCCGTTCCGTAGCATTTTTTTCGATGACCCACTGCAAATGCGCCTCGTCATTCAATGCAGCCTCGCTCGCTGCCAAGCCAAGTAAATTGACATTGAAGGATTCACGCACGCGCTCGATCACGGCAACACAATCGGCATGGGCGGCGATATAACCTACTCGCAGACCCGCCAAAGCATAAGCTTTGGAAAAAGTGCGTGCCACGATTAAGTTGTCGTATTGATTGATCAAAGCCAGCGCAGATTGCAATTCCGGCTCAGTAACAAATTCAAGATAGGCTTCATCGACAATCACCAAAACGGACGCTGGCAGCTTGTCCATAAAACTGCTGAAAGCCGCAGTTGAAAACCACGTGCCGGTCGGATTATTTGGATTTGCCAGATAGATTAAACACGTTTTTTCATTGATGGCCGCCGATATGGCACTCAAATCATGGCCACGCGATTGTTCTGCATCACTAGCCAATGCATTCGCGACAACCAATTCTGCGCCTGCGCACTGAGCTGCCAATGCATAGACCGCAAAACCATATTGCGAAGCAATCACCTGTGTTTCAGGACCGGAAAATACCTGCGCAATCATCATCAGCAACTCGTGCGAACCATTGCCAAGCAGGATTTGTCCGGGCTTGATCGAATGCTTCGACGCAATCGCTTTCTTCAGATCGGCACCCAAAGGATCCGGATAACGATGCAGTGCGTGCAAATTATCCAAAATAACTTCGCGCGCGCGTGGACTCGGACCGTAGGTATTTTCGTTTGAACCGAGCTCGACAAAAAACTGTTCGGCATATTTTTCCCGCAAAGCTACAATATCGTGACCGGGATCGTACGCGCGCAAGCGCTGGATACCTGCTTGCGCCAAGCTTTGAAAATCAGCTGAAACCATTCTGTGACTACCTTGCATCTAACGTAGGGGCGCATGCTTGCTGCGCCCAATGTTTATCGCAGACCTTGGG
>JAYSQD010000036.1:0-28360 GCA_043721835.1 Arenimonas sp.
CCCTTTGTTAGATTGTCGCAGGCCAGGGCGCAGCAAGCAGGCGCCCCTACGATTTTTTTCTTCCAAAGACATAAAACCCGCAAGCTAATAAAGAAACTCCGGCGCTGGCAAGAAATGCCGCGTGGCCTTTATCAATATCCCACATCACCGACGCCAGTATTGCACCGACAACACCACCAATACCCGAACTGAAGCCGTACATCAGGCTTTGACCTGCTTTTGCTAAATGGCCCGGGAAGAATTTTCCCATCGAGTGCATGCAGCAGGCATGGAATATTGCAAAACCAAAAGCATGCGTGGTCTGGGCCAATAACATGATGCTGAAATGATCGGCATATAGTGCGGTTACCGTCCAGCGTACTGCTGTTATCAACAGACAAAAAATTATCAAGCGATGGGCTCCAAAACGTGAAATAAGTTTGGGCGCTTGCCAGAACATCGCGATTTCAATCAATACACCGGTTCCCCATAAAATACCAATATGGGCACCGTCATGACCATGGGCCTGCAAGTGCAGGGTGTAAAAAACGTAGAAGGCACCGAAACTTACTTGCGCCAATAAAACCACAAAAAGAAAATGCGGCACCCCGGCCCGGCGCCAAAGTTCGATAAAGCGCACACCTGCTTTTTCGATCAAGGGTGCCGGATCAAAACGATGCGGCCATGCCGCTAATACGGTGGCGATGAATAAGGGTATCGCTAACCAAGGGAAACTTAAGTTGCCAAAATAATCGAGTAATTTTCCATAGCTTGAGGCGACGATTAAAAAGCCAACAGAACCCCAGACGCGTATGCGGCCGTATTGATGAGTGTCTTTACCGAGGGCTTCCAGTGTCATCGCTTCAAATTGCGGCATCACGGCGTTATAGAAAAAGCCGAACAAGCCCATCACGATAAATAATTGGGTTGTTGTTTTCGTCAGTATGAAACCGGCAAAACAAAGCAGGGTAAGCACGGTCCCAAAAATAAACCAGTAGCCGGGTTTGCTGGATGTTTCGATCCATCGATTCCACAACGGTGGCCCGATGATGCGCGACCCGTACCAAAGCCCCAGCATAGTGCCCACTACATAACCGTTGAAACCAAGTGAATCCACCCACCGCCCGATGTAAGGCGTATAAGCACCTAGGGCGCCGTAATAAAAGAAATAAAAAAGTGAAAAGTAACGAAGACGGCTTTGCATGGGCAGCAATTTAACATAAGCCGGTTATGGAAGGTTTGTAGGAGCGCCTTTAGGCGCGAGAGATCTGGCAGGGTTTTTCGGGCCTGGAAGGCGCTCCTACCGAAGCGCATTTTGTTTTTCCGTTCTTCAGCAATCACTCTTTTGTGCTTAGACTCCCGGGTTGTATTGGCTGGCCACAATAGTGCCTCGATGATGGGTCAATTAGAGAGGAATAATCTATTTAATATTACGTAGGGTGGAACCGCCCGCTCTTGGCGATTCCACGAACATTGCGACTTTGTTTGATTTGGTGAAATCGCCAGGAGTCGGCGGTTCCACCCTACAAGAATTCTAGATCGAGTGCTGCGCAGAGATAATCCATCATCGGCGCCATGTCCTGACAAGACTTGACCAGGGATTTGAGCAGTTGGTCGCTGCAGACGATTTCATCGCTGATCGGCGCGATCGCAACAAAGCTTTTCAGTTTCAAATCGGCGATAAATTCGTGATCGTCCGGAAAACCGCGCGGAACCCGAACTGTTGAATCGGCTTCACGCGAATATTTGTCCGTGAATTTTTTTGAATAGACGGCTTTTTTCCAACTCGCCGGATTGTCCAGAATAAATTGCCGGACTTTCCTTAGCGTATCGGCTTCGGGGTGCCAGGCACCGGCAGCAATGAAGCATTCGTTTTTCTGTAGATGGAAATAAAATTTGGGTGCTTCACTGTCACGCCCTTTCTCGTGATAAAAACGTGCACCCATAAAATGTTTGTAGGGTGATTTGTCTTTTGAAAACCGGGCATCGCGGTTAATGCGAAACAAGGAGCCACCAACCGCTCTAGGGTCGGCCACATAATGCGCACTTATTTTTGCCAGCGGCGCCTGGAAGTCGCTAATCAAGGCCTGAAATGGCTGGCGCACATGGGTTTCGTAGTCCGCTTTGTGTTCGTTAAACCACTCACGATTATTATTTTTTTGAAGATTATTCAGGAATTTGAATGTTTTATCAGTGAAGTATTTCATAAGCAGAAATCTCTTATCTTTTTATCGTCACCCCGGCGGCTTTTAACAGCGCAGCTGGTCAAGCCGGGGCCTAGGAGCAGAGTAAACAGTCGGCACTTGCAGATATTCAAGATTTTTATCTCGGTGTTGTAATCACGCTCTGTCATAGACTTCTGGGTTCCGGCTTGACCAGCTGCGCTGTTAAAAGCCGCCGGAATGACGCTTTGTCAAGGTTTCTACAAGCTCGCCTCAATACTCTGGCCCCACACTTGCAACTGGTCCATCAGGCTTTGTTGTTCTGGATTGGCCAATTCACGACATTTTTCGATTCCACGATAATAGCTTTCAAAGCTGTATTCAGATTGTGATGATTCCTTGCCCAGTCGCTCCACCCGGTAAGTATTCCAGCGCCCGATTTCTTCCAGTGACAAGCTGTCCGGCCAGTTTCTGGCGCGATAGCGGAATAAAAGTTCGTCGTAGCGAGAGCCCGGTTTCCATGGTGAGAGAAAGTTCTTCAGCTGTGTTGCCGAGCTACCGCGAATGCTAGAAAAAAAGCGTTTGTCGCTATCGCTTGCGAAGCCGTCATACAAAGCCCCGTCAGCATCGGAGGGGGCGTAGGCTGCACGCTTTGTAAATACTTGTCTTACCTTTTCGGCAATATCGGGTGTCTGTTGTATCAATTTCGCATTAGCCATGCATTTTTCTTTATCGATGCCCATTCGAATGAAATCTTCATCGCGGCAATGCGCCAGTGGCAAAACCACCGGGCAGCGATTGCTATGAATTTCTTTTAATGGAATACGCGACAAGCCTTCAGGTAAATCGATTTGACGAATAAACACTCGCTCTGAAATGTCATCCGCCGCAAGTGCTATCAAATCGCTCGGGTTGCAACTTAGGTCAAATACAATCGCGCGATTTTTAATATCGGGATGCCAGGCAAGCGGAATGACCAAGGCCGCACACAAATGCTCGGCCGGAAACTGTCCCGAAATATGCAACACCGGCGTTTGATTAGCGATGTCGAGTAGCGACATCACTTTTTCCTTGCTGCGTAATTGCAGATAGTAATCCCATAATTTTGGCTGCGCGCTGCGTAGTTTTCGTGCCAAGCCGATCAGTGCTCGCACGTCGGACAAGGCTTCATGCGCCATGCCTTCGCGAGTGCCATTGGCGCTAGCTAGATGCTCCAGTTTGAAGCTGGTAAAACCATCGTCACGTTTTGGCCATTCAATGCCTTCCGGACGCATGGCATGCGCCAGTCGCATGAAATCAAGCAGGTCCCAGCGCGAGTTACCATTTTTGTATTCGCGCTCGTAGGCATCATAAAAATTTCGGTATAAACCAAAACGGATAAATTCGTCATCAAAACGGATCGAGTTGTAGCCAACGGCGCAGGTATTGGCGGTCATTAACTCTTCATTGATCATTGCGAAAAATTCGGCTTCACAAACACCATCATGCAATGCTTGTTGTGGACTGATGCCGGTGATCATGGCCGCTTCCGGCGAAGGCAATAAATCATTAGCCGGCTGGCAAAACCAGGAAATCGGTTCATCGATTTCGTTCAGCACTTCGTCGGTACGAATAGCCGCGAATTGTGCGATTCGTGAGCGTCTTGCGTCTCTACCAAATGTTTCCAGATCGTACCAAAGGAAGGATTTTGCCATTAAATACCTGAAAGCTGCGCTTGGTCTTGGAATAAATTAGTGCCAAGCGTAGGCAGGGATTTGGGTAAATGCAAGCGTGGCATGCCAACGATATAGCCTTGCGCCATATCGACGCCGCATTCATAGAGGGTTAGTAGCATTGAGGCATCTTCAACGCATTCTGCAACGGTCAATTTACCGGCTGTTTCCGCAATCGAAGTTAAGGCTGCAATAATGGTGCGATCCAGAATATCGTGCGGCAAACCTTGAATTAAGGAGCCGTCAATTTTAAGAATATCGGCTTCAATTTGTTTCAAATAAGCGAAGGTTGAAAACCCAGTGCCGAAATCATCGACGGCAATTCGGCAACCTAATGTTCGCAGCGCCGACAATTGTTTCTGTGCGCTTTCAAGATCACTAATGGAATGTGATTCGGTAATTTCAAAGACCAGCGCGGCCGGGTTGACGTTGTATTCCACAATTTTTGCGGTCACATATTCCGGAATGCCGCCTTTTTCCAGAGTTTGTGCGGAAATATTGATCGTCAAACCTATCGGGCGCGGGCTGTCGCGGGTTTCACGCAAAGCTTGCAGTGCATGATTGATCACCCAGAAGTCGATGTCTTGCATCAAACCAAATCGCTCTGCTGCTGGTAGAAAAGCATTGGGCGATATCAATTCGCCTTGATTGCCTTTCATGCGAATCAATACTTCAAACAAGGCTTCCGAGTAAGGATTGCGCTCCAGCTGGCGCAGCCAAATATCTTTACTATTATGATTGCCAATTACATCGTTTTCGATGCCTTTTAAGGGCACGATAGGTTGGTAGCAAAGCGCAAATTTATCAGTACGGAAAGCTTCTTCCAAGCGCACCGACCAACCTAAATCAACATCAAGTGCCGCCAAGCGTCCGGTTTCGTGCGAATAAATCTGGCATTGGTTACGACCCGACTTTTTCGCCATATGACAGGCGATATCGGCATGCGCCATGGCGTCACTTGGCGAGTTGGTGCTGTCATCGATTTTCGCGCAGCCAACTGACAAAGTAATGCGATAACTTTTGCCGCCGTAAGTGAATGGCGATGCCGTCAATACGCGGCGAAAACCTTCTGCCAGCGTGGTCAAATCACTGCTGCCGACATTGGTCAATAGAACGGCAAATTCATCACCCCCCATACGTGCCAGATAATCGGCACCACGCAGACGTGATTTCAAACGCTGGCTGACTTCTACCAATAACTTATCACCGGCCGCATGTCCGGCGGTGTCATTAATATATTTGAAGCGATCCAGATCGATAAATAACAGCATGGCAGTTTGGCCGGTGCGACGGACCTTGCTGCATTCTTGTTCAAGCTGTGATTCAAACCAGCCACGGTTATAGAGTTTAGTCAGGCTGTCATGATCGGCCTGCCAGCGTAATTCTTCTTCCAATGCGCGGCGGGCGGAAATATCGCGGAACGCCACCACTGATCCGCTTAATTCCGATTCCATTTTCAAGGGGTGAATATTGCACTCAACCGGAATGCCTCGTTTATTCGATGCCCAGAACCGTGTTTGCCAGGACGACACTTCGCTGCCATTGGTATAGCAAAGATTGAGATACGAGGCGCTGCGCTGCATCGGAAGGCCGTCTTCATCGGCATAGTGGAAAGCATCGAAAGCATTTTGTCCGACCAATTCACTGGCATCGCTATAGCCTAATAAATCGAGCGCAGCTGGATTAATAAATTGAATCGTGCCGTCTGAATCGACACCATAAACACCTTCACCAACCGAAGACAAAATACCTTGCAGACGGCGGCGCTCGTTATCAATCGCTTTTCGATCATTGATGGTTCGGCCGAGCGAGGCGATACGCGCCAACAATAAATCCTTGGATTCGCTCTTGAATAAACATTCCAGTGCACCACAAGCCAGTGATTCGGCAATGACCGCATCGGAATAAGTACCGGTAATGGTCGCCGTTAAAATATGTTGGGTTTCCTGATTATTCCGAATTTTAGTGATAAGCGCCGTACCATTTTGTTCGGGCATCAGGTAGTCGATAATGGCGATATCAAAATTTTGCGCCGATACTTTTTTCCAGCCTTCATCGACGCTATCGGCAGTTTCAATAAAATAGCCGTGCTTTTGTAGCAGCTTGGAATAACCGGCGCGTATGGTGGCCGAATCATCGACAAATAATATTTTGATTTGTTCTTCGTGTGAACTTAAGGCTGGTTTGATACTTTGGGTCGGGCGGAGTAATTGATCAATCGCGCTTGGTGCTTCCAGATAATCCGACCATAAAGTCAGCGCGGTAAGCGGACGCGACATTCGCCAATTCACCGCATTGGCATTACTCGAATCGGCCATTATTAAAACCGGTAAATGCTCGAAGCGTTCGCCATGCAATAAACCAAAGACATCTTCGGCAATACCTTCGGAATATTCTGGCCAACCCAGCACAACGGCGTCGAGATTATTATGGCCAATTTGGGCTCTAAGCAAGGTGTCGTAGGCCTCGGAAAGTGTCGCGACCGCAGTCACTCCATATCCATACTGACTGAGCACGGCTGATAACGCGCGACGGCGCGTTTGCGAGCTTTCTGCCAGCAATATCATTTTCATTCAGACGCCCCCCTCTGGACGTTTAGGCTAAACCCATGCTTGAGCAAACGCCAGTATTTCAGGGGCTTTGAGCAAACAATTCGCTTATTTTCGCGTCAAATTTTGTTACGTCAATCTGGTCTAAGCTTTGTTTGCCTTGGGTGGCCTCAATTAATAGTTGCCGTTGCAACAAGCCGCGTTCAAAAGCGAGCTTGTACGGAACCCGGCTAAAGCTGACCATGGCATAGCGCGGAATAAAGACGCCCGGATGGCGTTCTGCCAACGTGCGCTCTAGCTGGCGTTGCAGTAAAAAGTCGGGATCATCGACTCGATCACGCATTTCGATATAATTTTCCAGCGCCATGGTTTGAATGGCGAGTGCGTTGGGTTTGCGTTCCTGCTCAAATTGTTCGAAAGCTTCTTGCCAATCTGGCGCGTGTTCGATGTGATGCACGAGGGCGAGGCAATCTTCAAACGCGCAATTCATGCCTTGGCCGTGGAACGGCACCATGGCGTGTGCGGCGTCGCCCAATAACACCACGCGGCCATCCAGATGCCAGTTGTCGCAATACAGCGTGCTTAAACCCGAGGTCGGATTATTGATGAAGTCTTCATCAAAATTAGGCATTAAGGGCAGGGCGTCGGCAAAGTCGGTTTCAAAAAAATGTCGTGCAGCAGCCAGATCAGGCAAGGTCGCAAAGCTTGGGTCGCCTTCATTGGGTAAAAACAGAGTGACGGTAAAAGTTTTTTCGGTATTGGGCAATGCAATACACATATAGCCACCGCGTGGCCAGATGTGCAGTGCGTTGGCTTCAAGCTGGAATTCATCTACTTCGTTAGGCGGAATTTCCAGTTCTTTGTAGCTATGGCCCAAGGATTCAAAACGCTCGATCAGGTGGTTTTTATTTTTCAGGGCAGTGCGTACACCAGAGCCAGCGCCATCGGCACCGATCAGCACGTCGAAATGTAATTCCGATGTCGTTCGATCATGATCGTTGATCAGATGGATATTTTTATTTTCAAAATCGATATTTTCAATACGCTGATTAAACGAAATGTTTGCACCAGCGGCTTCGGCGGCATTGAGCAGAGTAGTATTCAACTCACCACGATGCACCGACCAGATAACTTCAGAGTCGTCTTTGCCGTAACGCTGTAATTGAGTGTCGCCATTTTTCATATGCACCATGCGACCGCGCATCATCACGGCTTGTTGCATGACTGCATCATTTAAACCGGCTTCGCGCAATGCGTGCAGGCCACGTTCGGCGAGCGCAAGATTGATTGAACGTCCGCCTTCATAGCCTTTCAGGCGGGGGTCTGGTCGCTTCTCGAAGACTTCGACTTGCCAGCCTTTGCGTGCAAGCAGGGTTGCAAATAATGCGCCTGCCAAACCGGCACCAGCTATCGTGATTTTTTTTGTGGCATCAGCTTGCATGATTTGAATCCTGCCATTGTTTTACGGCGTGGATAAAACGCAACACGTCGGAGTGATTATTGTAGAGCGGGGCGGGTGAAATTCGGATCACGTCGGGTTCGCGCCAATCGCCGATAATGCCTTGCGCCGATAAAGCTTCAAATAATGCACGGCCCTGTTCGCGACCAGCGTTCACCCGCAATGACAATTGGCAGCCGCGTTGCTCGGGATTATTAGGTGTAAGAATGCTAAGCGTATTTTGTAATTCCTGTTGAATCAGCGCTTCCAGGTAAGCCGTGAGCTTGATGGATTTTGCGCGCAGGTTTTGTATGCCGGCCTGCTGGAAAATCTCCAGTGAAACCCGCAACGGCGCTAATGCAAAAATGGGTGGATTGCTTATTTGCCAGCCATCCGCGCCGGGAGTAGGAATAAATTCCGGGCCCATTTTGAAACGAGTACTTTGGTCATGCCCCCACCAACCGGCAAAACGTGGCCGCTTACTGTTTGCGTGGCGCTCATGCACAAAACAACCGGCAATGGCACCTGGGCCGGAATTCAAATATTTGTAACTACACCAGGCGGCGAAATCGGCCCCACTATCATGCAAATTCAATGGAATATTGCCAGCGGCATGGGCGAGATCAAAACCGACAGCACAGCCAGCGGCGTGGCCAAGACGGGTAATTTCTTTCAGGTTAAAAGATTGGCCTGTGCGGTATTGCACGCCGGGCCAAAGAATCAAGGCAATACGATGGCCATGTTCGGCAATAATTTTTTCGATATTCGCCATTGAAAAAATGCCGCCCGGCAAATCTGGTTCAATTTCGATTAAACACTGCGCTGGATCAAAGCCATGAAAACGAACTTGCGATTCCACCGCATAACGATCGGAAGGAAACGCACCGGCTTCAATCAAGATTGCATTGCGCTGCGAATCGGGACGATAAAAACTCACCATCATCAAATGCAGATTGACCGATAGCGAATTCATTGCCACTACTTCTGATGGCATGGCACCAACCACAAACGCTAATGAATCACGAACAAACTCGTGATACGGCATCCACGGATGTTTGCCATGGAAATGGCCTTCAACGCCATTGTTTGCCCAGTTATTTAATTCGTCGGTCAAAGCCGCCGGTAATGCTTTTGGCTGCAGGCCTAATGAATTTCCGCAGAAATAGGCCTGTTCTTTTCCCTCATGTTGCGGAATAAAAAATTGCTCGCGAAAATGCCGCAAGTGGTCTTGCGAATCCTGCTGTGAGGCATAGGCTTCTGAAAAAAAATCGGACATGGTTATATTTTTACTCGAACCTGGTTTTGCTTAATCCGAGCCATTCCAGCGCGGTTCCGTGAAATAAACGCGCTTGATCGACTTCGGATAAATTCAGCGAATCGATACCGCTGCCGGGGACTTGCTCGCCTAATGGGAAAGGATAATCGGTACCGAGCATTACGGTATTGGTACCCACGGTGTCCAACAAATATTGCAAAGCCCGTGGGTCGTGAACGCAGGAATCGAAATACATGCGACCGAAATATTCGCGAGGGTTGCGGTGGTTGTCGGTTGCAACTAAATCCGGTCGCATCTTGAAGCCATGTTCAATGCGACCAATGGTGTAGGGGAAACTACCGCCGCCATGGGCGAAACATACTTTCAATTTCGGCAGGCGCTCAAGCACGCCACCAAAAATAAGGGCACAAATAGCACGTGTTTGTTCGGCTGGCATACCGACTAACCAGGGCATCCAGTATTTCGGCATGGCATCGGCTGCCATCATGTCCCACGGGTGAATTAAAATGGCCGCGTCTAAATCTTGCGCCGCCTGGAAAAATTCAAATAATTCCGGCGCATCAAGATTCCAGTCATTGATATGCGAACCAATTTGTACGCCCTGCAAATCAAGTTGATCCATGCAGCGCTCTAACTCTTGAATTGCCAAGCGCGGTGATTGCAACGGCACCGTGCCAATGCCGGCGTAGTGTTTACGATGTGTGCGGCAGGTTTCTGCCATATGATCATTCAGGCTTTGATGCAGTTCCAAGGCGTGATGCGGCTTCGCCCAGTAGCTAAACATCACCGGCACGGTCGAAATCACCTGCACCTGCAAGCCGAATTTGGCGTAGTCATTAATACGCTCAACCGGGTCCCAGGTATTGGATTTTATTTCTCGGAAAAATTTTCCGTCTTTATAAATATTGTGTTTGCCATCGCTGCCTTCGTGGATCACGGCAAAGCGGTTGTCACCATATTTGCTGGCAAGGTCTGGCCACTTTTGCGGCAGATAATGAGCGTGAGTATCAATTTTTAGCATGACTTAGTTTAAACGATCTTCCGGGTAGGAGGCCGCTTGCGGGCGACGAATGAAATATGCAGTCAGGCATTCAGATAAGCAGCAAAAGCCGCATACACCGGAATGCCAATCGCTAAATTAAAAGGGAAAGTAAAACCCAACGCAGCAGTAATGCATCGTCCCACATTGGCTTCAGGCAAAGAGGCGCGAATCGAGGCAGGTGCAGCAATATACGAAGCACTTGCGGTCATTGTGCCGAACACCGTTGCGGTGCCCACACTCATGCCAATCCAATGCCCGATGCTCACGCCCAGCAAGCCATGCAGTAAGGGGACGGCCATCGAATAAGTGGCCAGACGAAAGGCTTCACGGCCCACGCTGCGAAGCTGTCCGGCGGCCACCATTCCCATGTCAAGCATGAAAAGCATCAAGGTGCCTTGGAACAATTGCACGTACATGGCATCGACACGCGCAATGCCTTCTTTGCCGGAGATCGCACCAATCGCCATTCCGCCAATTAATAAAAGTGCGGTTTTCCCCGTGAGAACTTCACGTACTTGATGCCAACGCAAGCCGTCGCTGCCTTTGGCAAGTGCGAGTCCGATCAGAATGGCGGGAATTTCTAAAGCTACAACTAATGCGACTAATACCGGATCTGCCGATTGTCCGCTTCGCTCGGTAAATTGTTGGGCGGCAATAAAAGTCACCGCCGAAACCGAGCCAAAGTGTGCCGCTAATGCGGCTGCGTTGACTCGTGAATCACGAAGCCACCATTTCGCAATAAAATAGGCACTGGTCGCCGTTGCCATGCCCGCAAACAAGGTAACCAATATCAATAAGGGCAAATTAGCTGGCGCATTATTGCTAAGCGCTACGCCACCTTTTAAACCAATGGCGAGTAATAAGAAAATCGATAAATACGATTGTATGGCTGCCGGTATTTCAAGGTCGCTTCGCACAGCGCGCGCAAACATACCCAGTGCAAATGCCAGCACGACTGGCGACAATAAATTACTGATTAATAGTTCTGATGAAAACATTTTTATCTCATTCTTTGGAGAGACTTGTGTAAGTAGGAGGCCGCTTGCGGGCGATGAAAAATATCAATGGCGGCAGATCGGGCCTAGAAGGCCCTCCTACAGGTATTTGGGCGGAGCAGGGTTTAAATGTCCACATTGGTCGCAACGGCGGTGTTCTTTGGATGAGTAAAATTTATCGAATGTAGCGGGGAATTGGGTTTCGATATTTTCGAGTGTAAAAAATTCTTCGTACAGCTTGTGATTACAATTTTCGCAGTACCAAGACAAGCCATCGAGTTCATTGGGTAAGCGTTTACGCTCGATCACTAGGCCAATGGAATTGGGTCCGCGTTGCGGTGAGTGTGGTGTTCTTGCCGGCAAATAAAATATTTCACCGGCCTTGATTGGAATATCGCGGGCTTTGCCGTCTTCCTGAATTTTTAACACCATTTCGCCTTCGAGTTGGTAGAAAAATTCCGGACCTTCGTCCCAGTGGTAATCGCTGCGTTGATTCGGGCCGCCCACCACCATGATGATGAAATCGCCATCGACGATACATTTGTTTCCCACTGGCGGCTTCAGTAAGTGGCGATTTTCATCGATCCAGGCTTGAAAGTTAAAGGCGGACGTCAGCATGTTTAGTCCTTAATTACGGCGGTGCATTTTAGCTCGATAGCAATGGGTGTCGGTAATGCAGTAATGCCTAATGTTGTTCGACATGGCGCCAGAGCAGCATCGGGAAAATATTCAGCCCAAATCTGATTGTAGATTTTGAAATCATTGGCCATGTCGGTTAGGTAAACGGTGACATCGACCAAATCACATAAACGTGCATTACTAGCTTTTAATACGGCTTGCACATTGGCAAAGACCGAATGACATTGTGTACTGATGTCATAAGTTTTAAGCGATTGGTCGTCGCGATAAATATTGCCCGGAATACTATTATCGATTGCGCTGCGCGGGCCAATGCCAGAGAGAAACAATAGATTGCCAACCCTGCGTGCGTGTGGATAACGCCCGACAGCTTTGGGTGCTAGCTTGGTCTCGATTGAATCATTCATGGCGTGGCTTGATCATGCAGTTTTTCAAGGGCGAGCGGGTAGTCATTGGCAAGTTGTTCTTTGCTACTAATGCTCATGCTCAAATCGCGAATGCGGCCATCGAGCAAACTATAAATCCAGCCATGAACATCGAGTTTTTGTCCGCGTGCCCAAGCGTCTTCAGCCACCGTGGTTTGGCAAACATTGACGACTTGCTCGATCACATTCAACTCACAAAGCCGCGCATGCCGCATAGAATCGAGCTCGGCACTTTGAATAAATGCCGAATGCTTATTAGACACATCGGCAATATGCCGTAGCCAGTTATCAGCAAGTCCAACGCGAGTATTCGACAGAGCGGCATGCACGCCGCTGCAACCATAATGGCCGCAGACAATAATATGTTCGACTTTCAATAAATCGACGGCAAATTGTATTGTGCTCAAACAATTTAAATCAGTATGTACAACCACATTGGCAATATTGCGATGTACGAAAACTTCGCCCGGCTGCATGCCGGTAATTTGGTTGGCGGGCACACGCGAATCAGAGCAGCCAATCCACAAATACTTGGGTGCCTGCATTTTTGAAAGTCGTTTGAAGAAATCCGGGTCTTCGAGACGAACTTTTTCGGCCCACTCTTTGTTATTTTTCAGTAGATGTCGTAACGGCATGCTTTATCCCAAATCAATACAAATATTTTTTGTTTCGGTGAAAAAACGCATCGCGTCCAGTCCACCTTCGCGACCCATGCCCGATTGTTTCATGCCACCAAAGGGCGTGCGTAAATCGCGCTGAAGCCAGCTATTTATCCAGATAATGCCGCATTCAACCGCGTTAGCGACATGATGGGCGCGGCGAATGTCACTGGTCCAGATACTCGCAGCCAAGCCGTATTCACTGGCGTTTGCCAATGCGACGGCTTCGGTTTCATCATCGAATGCCTGCAAGGTAACTACTGGCCCGAAAATTTCTTCCTGATTGCTGCGAGTGTAGGGGCCAAGGTTTTCTAATATCGTCGGCGCAATAAACCAGCCTTGTTCGCATCGACCGACAGGCGCAATGGCATGGCCGCCACTAAGCAGTTCGCCGCCTTCCGCTTTAGCCAGTTCGATATGTGATATCACTTTATCGAAATGCGCTTTTGAAATCATCGATCCCATTTGGGTTTTGGCGTCGGTCGGGTCACCCACGCGAAGTTGTTTCGCCCTTGCCACAAACGCATCCCGAATTTCTGCATAAATCGATTTTTCGATCAGAATTCGCGAGCCGCACAAACATATTTGCCCGGAGTTTTGAAAGGCCGAGCGCATGAGTGTATCGATCAGGTTTTTTCTGGGGGCGTCGGCAAAAATAATGGTCGGGTTTTTGCCGCCCAGTTCAAGCGAGGTTTTCTTCAATGCCGGTCCGCAATGCGCTGCAATTTTTTTGCCAACCGCCGTGCTGCCGGTGAATGAAATAGCTTTAATTTCCGGATGTTCTACCAAGGCTTGGCCGACCTTATGGCCCAGGCCGTGCACAATATTCAATACGCCTTCGGGGAAACCGATTTTCTGCGCCAATTCGCCCAGCATGGCAGCTGTCATTGGCGTAATTTCCGAAGGCTTTGCAATGACGCAATTACCAGCGGCCAAGGCGGGGGCGATTTTCCAGGTAAATAAATACAGCGGCAGATTCCAGGGTGAAATGCAGCCAACAATGCCCAGCGCTGAATGGGTGCTGACATTCCAACCGGCCTGGCCATGATGCGACTCACTGGAAAATTGGCTGGCAGCGGCCGCAAAAAAACGCAGATTTTCAACTGCGCGTGGTATTTCTATATCACGACTTAATGCTAGTGGTTTGCCGGCATTATTGGTTTCTGTCAGGGCAAATGAATCAAGTTCTTGCTCGAGCGCATCGGCTAATTTATTAAGCCAGCTTGCACGCTCACTGTTACTCAAACGTGACCAGGAAGGGAATGCTTTTCGCGCGGCGATAACGGCCGCTTCAATATCGACACGGTCGCTATCGGGGCAACGGGAAATACATTCGCCGGTTGCTGGATTAACAATATCCAGCCAAACATCGCTACGAGCGGCGGTTTGTTTATTGCCGATAGTGTTGTAGATCGTTGCTAGCATACGGTTAGATTAACCTGTAAGCGGTCCATCCGGACAGGTTTGTTCGTGACTAGCGAAATTCGATACCGACATATTCTTCGCGGTACCATGCAATACGGGCTGAATAACTGGGTACTGGCCCGGGTTCGCCAAAAATATAAACGCGGCCTTCGTCCTGAAGATTGAACGGCCAGGAACGCGGTCGTGTAATTTGGCAGCCAGCTTTTGAAATGTCTTTAATTTCAACCAGAAAAGCTTTATTCGCTCCGACAAACATGGCGTGGCCATGCTGCAAGTGACGGGTGCTAATTCTGCGTTCGAATAGGGCCATAGAAATGGATACTACGACATATCATCAACGATGTGGATGGGAATGGGCTGGGCTTGCAGATATTGCAGCCCAATAAGCTTTGCATCGTCCCAAACCAGCATGGCCTCGGCGTCAATGACATGCTCGTTATCAATGACGAAATAAAGATTCAATACATCGTTCGGTGAGAACTCCCAGTCGTCGGGCTTTTGAATACAGCAGCCAGTTTTTGAGAGGTTTTCGAGCTGGGTGATGCAGGACTTGTTGCTAGTCGCGACAATCACCTGGCATTGATAACTGTATCGAAGTGCGCGACGCTGATCATCCGTGTTCATGCAAGGCTTCCCGTAGGTCTAAAGCCGATCTTATCGAGTGCAGTGTAATCTTAAAGTGAGCGTGTCCGCCCGCCATCCACCGGCAAATTAACGCCGTTGATGTAGCCCGCTTGTGGCGAGGCCAGAAAAACCACAGCGGCGGCAATCTCGGAGGCTTCGGCAAAACGACCGGCCGGTACCGTGCTAAGCATGGCGGCTGCAATTTCTTCACTGGCCTTATTAGTCGCTTTTGAACGCTCCTCCAGAATCTGCCCAAGTCTTTGCGTACGGGTGTAGCCGGGTAATACATTATTGACCGTGATGCCGAACGGACCGAGTTCACTGGCGAGCGTTTTTGACCAACTGGCGACGGCGCCACGAATGGTATTGGACACGCCAAGATTAGCGATCGGTTCTTTTACCGAGGTTGAAATAATATTGATGATGCGGCCCCATTTCTGCTCTTTCATATGCGGCAATACGGCCTGTAATAAAATTTGATTGGCGATAAGATGCTGCTGAAAAACAGCGAGATATTGTTCCGGCGTTGCTGTGTTGGCGGCGCCACCGGCGGGGCCTGCGGTGTTATTGATTAAAATATCGATCTTGAAAGCTTTGAGCATTTCGTCGAGTTTATTTTTTAATCCTGCCGAATCCGACACATCAGCCATCATGTAATTATGCTGCTGTGCCTCAGCCACGTAGGGCAGGGCATTGCGAACTTCATCCAGTACTTTCGGGCGCCGCGCCAGCAAAATAATATTCGCGCCGAGTTCAGCCAGACCGATTGCAGTAGCGCGACCGATGCCTTCGGAGGCGCCGCAGACCAGAGCTGTTTTTCCTTGCAGTAGATGTTGTTGCATGTTTAAAGCCCGTAGGAGCGGCATAAGCCGCGAATAAAATTACGAAATATTCTGTGTAGGAGCGAGTTCTACTCGCGAAATGCTTGCGATATTGTTTAACGTAAGGGCAAGTTATACTCGCGAAATGCATCTTCGCAGGTTTTTCACGAGTAGAACTCGCTCCTACATTCAGAATATTAATTTACTTCGGGTAGTGTCCGCATCATGTAGGGCACGATTTCATTATCGTCATCAGCTTCTGGTGGCACTAGATCTTCAAGCAAAATGCCAAAGCTTTCGGCATCGTCATCATCCATGCCGTCAAGCGAGCGGAATTCGGCATCCATCAATGCAGAAGCTGCAATTTCATGGCTTTCATACACGAGCGTATTGCCGGTGGAATCGAATACGTGGGCAATGCCGCTGTCGAATACCCGCAACCTTGCCCAGACTAATTGGCGATGAAAGGCGGTTAGCCACCATTGTTCTAATTCGATAATGAAATCGTCCGGGTTTTCTTCTTTTTCAAAATTATCTGACATGGTAATTCTCGTTATTTAAGTGCAATCGCGACAGCGGTACCGACTATTCCAATGAATGTCAGCCAACCCATGACGCCTGCATTGCCGGCAAATAAATTCATGCCGGAGTCTTTGAATCGGGTAAAACCAAAACACATTAGCCACCAGCTATAAGCTAAGCCGCCATCTTCTGTGCCTTGCTTGAATTCATATTTTTTATCGAGTTGATGACGATACGCCAACACCCGAAAACCAAAATGAGCGGGGCCAGCGGAACCGGTCAAACCAAGGAAAAGAAAAAGCCAGATGGAGTTCATTTTTCTTTAATACGTTGCCGAACCCGGAGCACGCGGGTAGGGAATGGCATCGCGAATATTTTGCAGGCCGCAGACATAAACGATGAGACGTTCGAAGCCCAAACCAAAGCCGCAATGTGGCACAGTGCCGTAACGACGGAAGTCGCGATACCACTCGTAGTGTGATGGGTCCAGGCCAAACTGCAGCATGCGTGAATCCAGAATATCCAGACGTTCTTCGCGTTGGCTGCCGCCGATAATTTCACCGATACCAGGCGCCAAGACATCCATCGCGGCAACGGTTTTTCCATCATCATTCAGGCGCATATAAAACGCCTTTATTTGCTCGGGATAATTGGTGACCACAACCGGGCGACCAATATGTTTTTCGGTAAGCCAGCGTTCGTGTTCGGTTTGTAAATCAAGGCCCCATTCGACCGGATAATCAAACTTCTGGCCGGATTTTTGCAGCAAAGTAATCGCTTCGCTGTAATCGATACGTTCAAATGGCGACTTGATGAAGTTTTCGAGTTTCGCAATGGCACCTTTTTCAACCCGCTCATCGATGAATTGCATGTCGTCCATGCGCTCGTTCAAGACCGCTTTGAAAATATATTTCAAAAAGGCTTCCGCCAAATTGGCATCGTCATTCAAATCGGCAAATGCCATTTCCGGCTCGATCATCCAGAACTCGGCCAAATGCCGGGTGGTGTGTGAGTTTTCTGCGCGGAAGGTCGGGCCAAAAGTGTAAACCTTCGACAATGCCAAACAGAAAGCTTCAACATTCAATTGACCCGAAACAGTCAGAAAAACTTCCTTGCCGAAAAAATCTTTCGAGAAATCAATTTGGCCTTTGTCGGTACGCGGCAAGTTCATCATGTCCAGCGTGGAGATGCGGAACATTTGTCCGGCACCTTCAGCATCGGAAGTGGTAATGATTGGCGTGTTGACCCAGTAAAAACCTTCTTCATGGAAGAAGCGATGAACCGCTTGCGCCATGCAATGACGCAAACGTGTGACTGCACCAAACAAATTGGTACGTGGGCGCAAATGCGCGACTTCGCGCAAAAATTCCAGTGAGTGCGGTTTTGGCTGGATCGGATAGGTTTCAGGATCATCTACCCAGCCGGCGACTTCAATTTTCGATGCCTGGATTTCAAAGCTTTGGCCCTGGCCTTGCGAAGCCACCAAAATGCCGGTCGCCATCACCGAACAACCCGCACTTAAACGTTTTACTTCGCTTTCGTAATTATTCAATAAAGCAGGCGCAACCACCTGGATCGCATCGAAGCAGGAGCCATCGCTTACATTCACAAAACTCAAACCTGCTTTTGAATCGCGGCGGGTTCTCACCCAGCCACGCACGGTAACTTCGCTACCTGCCGCTACTTTGCCTGCGAGCGCCTGCTGAACACTTACGACTGCCATGCCTTGAATCCTTGAGAAAAGTGCTTATCTATGAAGCAGACAAGAATAACCTTTCATGGGGTATTCGCGTAAGCGCTATAATCACCGCAGCATTTCCGAGTACAAAATTATGGCCGTTACCCTCAGTTCCAATGCTTTAGCCCGGGTTCGTGAATATCAGGCCCAAACACCGGGGTCGATTGGTTTGCGCTTTGGCGTCAAGAAAAGTGGTTGTTCAGGCTGGGCCTATGTGATTGACATGGCACAAGCCCGCAAGGATGACGACCTGGTATTTGTGCAAGACGGCATTGAAGTGCTGGTCGATCCGCAAAGCCTGCCACAAGTGGATGGCACCGAAATCGATTTCGTCAGCCAAGGCCTGAATCAGCAATTTGTCTTTAAAAACCCGCGTATGGCCGGTGAATGTGGCTGTGGTGAGAGTTTTACTACTGACGAGTCGGCTATTTAGCTCTTAGCCCTTAACGATGCATCTGCGTTTGCGAAAATGCAGATTTTCCTTTCAAATTTATCAGCTTATGGTATCGTTCTGTACATTAACTGTATCGGAGCTTCTCGTGCCCCAAATCAATCTCCATACCACACCAGAATTTGAGCAACAGCTTTCTTTGTTGATGCGACTTAAATCCTTGCCCAGCAAGTCCGAGGCTATTCGTGTAGCGGTAGCGGCTCAGGCCAAGGCCGCACAACAAGGCCATCTGCGTCGTGATTTTTCGGCCTTGGTCGGAATGCTCAAGCCGGTGCAACAAGGACGGTTTAGCTCGGACACCGAGCTTTGGGAAAAGGATAGTGACAATGGTGGTTGATACCTCGGCTCTGCTGGCGGTTTTATTCGCAGAACCGCATGCACAGCGAATTGCCGAAATATTGTCAGCAGCAGAACAGCCGGTCATGAGCGCAGTGAACTACACCGAATGCCTAATTCGGGTGTTGGACCGAGCCCCGGATGCTGCTCAACAGCTAGAGCATGCTTTGGCCGAATTTGCCCTCGATATAGTGCCGGTCGATCGCGTTTTAGCCAGCGCAGCGGCACAGGCACGTTTTCAATATCCGATCAATTTAGGCGATTGCTTTGCCTATTCTCTGGCAAAGGCCCGCAGCCTGCCGCTGCTAACTCTTGACAGTGATTTCAAGAAAACCGATGTTCAGCTTGTCTCGATAGTTGCATGAGTACAAGCAGGTTTTATCGGATTCAAGCCTAAAAATCTGATTATGGTTTAACCGCGCATTTTGCCGAGAAAATCTCTTTTAATTCTTATACTTGCGTTAAGTTACCTAGGGCTGGCATAATAGTCGGCTTCCAAGTCAATCGACTCGGAAGACCCTTGCTCCACGGCCGTTGTATTTGCAATGCCGGGGGCTGACTGGCCGAAAGGCCGCATCCTTAAGGAACACAACCATGCGTCATTATGAAGTCGTATTCATGGTCCATCCGGACCAAAGCGAACAAGTGCCAGCCATGATCGAGCGTTATAAATCGCTTGTTGAAGGTGATGGCGGCAAGATTCACCGTTTGGAAGATTGGGGCCGTCGTCAATTAGCCTATCCAATCGCAAACCTGGTTAAAGCCCATTATGTTCTGATGAACATTGAATGCGGCCAAAAAGTGCTGACCGAGCTCGGCGACAGCTTCCGTTACAACGACGCCGTATTGCGTCACGTTGTATTGAAAACCGAAGAAGCCGCCACCGAACAATCTTTGATCATGAAGAACAAAGATGAAAAAGGTGACCGTCGTCGTCGCGATGACGATGCCACATTGGGTGATGCAGAAGGCGTTGACGCCGATGCAGAATCTGAAGCCGACGCAGCCTAAGCCAGGAGCACACCATGTCTAAATTTTTCCGCCGCCGTAAATTCTGCAAATTCACTGCCGAAGGCATTACGCATATCGATTACAAAGATCTGAACACCTTGCGCCAGTACCTGACTGAGAACGGCAAAATCGTTCCAAGTCGCATCACCGGCACCAAGGCGAAGTATCAGCGCCAGCTGACCACGGCAATTAAAGTTGCTCGTGAATTAGCCCTGATTCCTTATTGCGATAACCACAACATCTAAAAACTTTGCCTGCCCAAGGTGTGCAGGCATTTGTTTTTATAATCAAAATAAATTGTCTTTACGGACAGCAATAGTTGCGGGATTTATCTCGCTAACGTAACGGAGTAACAAAATGCAATTGATTCTCTTACAAAAAGTCACCAACCTCGGCGGTTTAGGCGATAAGGTCGATGTAAAACCAGGTTACGGCCGTAACTACCTTATCCCGATGGGTAAAGCAGTTCCTGCCAATGCGACCAACATCGCTACTTTTGAAGCCAAACGCGCCGAATACGAAGCTAAAGCCAATGCCACTCTGGCCGCTGCGCAAGCACGCCAAGCGACTCTGGAAGGCGCGTCTGTCACGATTAACGCGAATGCATCGACCGAAGGTAAGTTGTTCGGTTCAGTCGGCACCCGCGACATCGCAGAAGCATTCACCAAAGCCGGCTTCAAGTTGGAAAAATCCGAAGTGGTTATGGGCGAAGGCGCAATCCGTCGCACCGGTGAATTTGACGTAGTCGTGCATTTGCATGCCGATGTTGAAATCAAGGTAAAAGTAATCGTAGCTCCAGAAGCCTAATTCGCTTCTATAGCTCAAATAAAAGCCGCCGCAAGGCGGCTTTTTGTTTGTCTGAATAACTCCGTGGGAGCGCCGTAAGGCGCGAATAAATCTGCGGCAGAGTCATTCGCACCTTACGGCGCTCCCACGATTTTGTTGATCTCAGTGCCTGAGATTGTTTTATGATCTTATCCACAGGAAACCCACAGCCTTGCGCGCAACACTTTTGCCTGATAAGCCGTAGCATTAGCTCTCAGTAATTTCTTCAAAAAATCAAAAAGAAACCCTATGTCCGCACGCCCCGATTCCATTCGTTCCGATAATAAAATTGATGCCCTACGCTTGCCGCCGCAATCGGTGGAAGCCGAGCAGGCGGTGATTGGCGGCCTAATGCTCGCACCGGAATCGCTGAATATTCTTGGCGATAGCTTATCGGAAGAAGATTTTTATCGCCGTGACCATCGCCTGATTTATCGTGGTATTCGCGAGTTGGCCGAAAAAAATAAACCCTTCGATGCGGTAACGCTTGGCGAATGGTTTGAAGCCAATAATCTGTCCGAACAAATTGGCGGCAATGCCTACTTGATTGAATTGGCGAGCACTACGCCATCGGCTGCGAATATCAAAGCCTATGCCGAAATCGTGCGCGAAAAATCGGTGTTACGCCAATTGATCGAAGCCGGGACTGAAATCGTGAATGACAGCTTCCGTCCTGATGGTCGTGAAGTCAGCGAGTTACTGTCTAAAGCCGAGCAGCATGTATTCCGTATTGCCGAGCAGGGCGAGCGCGGCAAAAAAGGTTTTGTGCCCGTGCGTGCCGCTATGGTTGAAGCCTTTGAACAATTGCGTCAGCGCTATGAAAACCAGGGCGCGATTACCGGTCTGCCGAGCGGCTTTCATGATCTGGATCATTTGACCTCGGGCCTGCAAAATTCGGATTTGATTATTCTGGCGGCGCGTCCTGCCATGGGTAAAACCACACTCGCATTGAATATCGCCGAATTTGCTGCGCTCAAAACCAAAAAAGCGGTTGCGGTTTATTCGATGGAAATGTCGTCGTCGCAATTGGCATTCCGTCTGATTTCATCGATTGGCCGCATCAATGCCCAACGCTTGAAAACCGGCATGCTTGAAGATGAAGATTGGTCACGCGTTAACATGGCGATCAAGATGCTTTCCGAAGTTAAAATCTTTATCGACGATACTCCAGCATTGTCGCCTTACGATCTGGCATTTCGTGCGCGCCGTTTGAAACGCGAGCATGATCTGGGTTTGATCGTGGTCGATTATTTGCAATTGATGCAGGTGCCCGGCAACAAGGAAGGCCGCGTCAACGAAGTCTCGGAAATTTCGCGCTCGCTCAAAGCGCTCGCGAAAGAATTGAATATTCCGATTATTGCCTTGTCACAGTTGAATCGTGGCTTGGAAAGCCGAACCGATAAACGCCCGATCATGTCCGACTTGCGTGAGTCCGGTGGTATCGAGCAAGACGCCGATATCATCATGTTTATTTATCGCGATGATTATTATCACAAGGATTCGGCGGAAAAAGGTTTAGCCGAAATTATCATCGCCAAACATCGTAATGGCCCGACCGACACGATCAAGCTTAAATTCTTTGGTGAGTACACTCGATTCGACAATCTGGCGCGCGATTCGATTGGAAGTTTCGAGTAATTGATTGATGATCGATACTTTTGCAGATCGAAACAACTACTTCATACGATAAGTAATTCGACCCTTGGTCAAATCGTATGGCGTCATCTCGACTTTCACTTTGTCGCCGGTAAGAATACGAATGTAATTCTTGCGCATGCGGCCCGAAATGTGAGCGGTGATGGTATGGCCATTCTCGAGTTTCACTCGGAAGGTAGTGTTAGGCAGGGTATCCATTACCGTGCCTTCAAATTCTATGGAATCGTCTTTTGACATGCTTAAAATATCAGGGGCAGGAGTGCCACGAAGTCGCGAATAATGCCACGGATAGCGCTTTCTTGCAAAGAAACTATTAAACCAGACATTCGGCGGCGGCAAATGGCGCTATGCGGCCACTCCAAAGCCCCGGCATCTCCGCTAGGCTGCATAAACGCGCAAGCTCTTCGATGAATTCAGCACGTGGTTTGAACACTGCACCCATGGATTGAAGATGCGGGTTTTCGACCTGAGCATCCAATAAAGGCCAGCCCCAGGATTGTAATATTTTGCCAAGCCCGGCCAGCGCGACCTTCGATGCGCCGCTTTGCACACTAAACATGCTTTCGCCAAAAAACATCCGGCCAATGGCGACGCCGTAAATGCCACCAATTAATTTTTCTTCGGAAAATACTTCTACGCTATGGGCATGGCCTTGGCGATGCAGATGGCAATAAGCGGCAATCATTTCAGGGTGAATCCAGGTGCCACCCTGTCCTTTTCGGGGTAGAGTGGCGCATTGCCTGATGACTTCATCGAACGTGGTATCGACACGAATTTGCCAGTTTGATTTTTTTAGCTGCCGTTTGAATTTTTTTGATAAATGAATCGCATCGGTTTTGAATACCATGCGCGGATTCGGGCTCCACCACAGAATCGGCTGACCTTCTGAAAACCACGGAAATATTCCATTTCGGTAGGCATTCAATAAACGCGTTTCCGATAAATCACCACCAGCTGCCAGTAAACCGTTAGGTTCATCCAGTGCCGTTGCTACCGGAGGAAATGGCGCGTTTTTATCTTTAGCAAGCCATTGCAATTCAATCGACATGACGGTACGGGCTATGCTCAAGTACTTGATCGCGGTAATGCAGAATATGTTCGCGCTCTTCATAACACCAAGGCCTTAAGGCTTCGGTGAATGCTTTATCGCGCATGAAATGACGGCTATGCGTAAGCACCGGCATAAACCCGCGAGCGATTTTATGTTCACCCTGAGCACCAGGCTCAAAACAGCTCAGGCCCTCACGCAGACAATATTCAATGCCCTGGTAATAACAAGTTTCAAAATGCAGTCCGGCAATATTTTCCGACGCACCCCAGTAACGGCCATACAAGGTCGTATCGCTACGCAGGCAATAGGCGCCTGCGATGGTTTTACCGTCTTTTTCCGCAAGAAAGATAACAACACTCTGCGGCATTTCACGATTTAGATAACGGAAAAACTCCAGTGTCAGGGCAGGGTGGTTGCCTTTCTCAAGTTGAGTCGAGCAATAGAAAGCATACATGGCAGAAATATCATCATCGCTTGCATCCACGCCCGAGACACAGCGAAGCGTTACGCCTGCCTTGCCAACCTGATTGCGTTCTTGCTGGATGTTTTTTCGTTTCTTGCGATTTAGCGCCGCCAAAAAATCATCGAAGCTTTTCCAGTCAGAGGTATTTTGCCAATGGAACTGCACATCGCATCGTTTAAGCCAGTGATCAGGCACTTCTAGCGCTTCAGGCTCGGGCAGAAAATTGATATGCACCGAAGACAAATTTTCGTCGAGTGCTTTTTGTTGTAGTGCGATGATTAATTTTTCTCGCGCGGTTGCATCTTTTGCAAGCAAGCGCGACCCAGTAACGGGAGTGTATGGAACGGCAACGACGAGTTTCGGATAGTAGTCACGGCCTGTTCGCGCATAGGCATGAGCCCAGGCATGGTCAAATACAAATTCGCCATGTGAATTATTCTTGATGTAAGCCGGAGCTGCTGCAATTAGCTTGTCATGTTCAAACAATGCCAGCGGCGAAGATTCCCAGCCCCATTGTTCGCGTAGGCATTGATGTTTTTCCAGGCCAGATAAAAAAGTATGCGATAGAAACGGGTTTTGACTACCAAGCAAAGCATTCCAGCTTTCGTGAGGAATATCTGAAATGGTTTTCCGTTTTTCAAGATATGGCATCGTTGGAGTTTAACGTACCTAATTCGTGGGAGCGTCCGTAAGGCGCGAAAAAGCTTGCGATAAAGTCAAAAAACACACACTTCGGTCACGAAGAAAACACAAAGGTCAATAAGAAACTTAAATACGCGGGTTTTGCAGGCACAAGCTTATCCATGTGATTTCTATTGGAGCGGCGTAAGCCGCGAATAAAATAAACTTTATCGCAAAGTTTTTCGCGCCTTACGGACGCTCCCACGGGTGTAAGGCTCCTGTACTTAATTCCAAGTTTTTGAGTTTATCGCAAGCTTTTTCGCGCCTTACGGGCGCTCCCACGATTTTCTTTAATGTTCCTTATCCAAAAACTTCTCGGCATCCAGCGCTGCCATACAACCAAACCCTGCCGATGTAATCGCCTGACGATACACCTGGTCGGCAACGTCGCCCGCTGCAAACACGCCCGGCACACTAGTCGATGTTGAACCGCCTTCAAGACCGGATTTAATCGTGATGTAACCGTTTCGCATTGCCAGTTGCTGTTCGAACAAACTGGTGTTTGGTGTATGGCCAATCGCAACAAAGAAGCCTTGCACATCGATTTCGCGGGTAGTGTCGTCATTCACGCTGCGAATGCGCATGCCGGTAACGCCGGAATCGTCGCCCAGTACTTCATCAACACTGTGATTCCAGATGATTTCGATTTTGCCCGCTTGAGCCTTGGCAAATAATTTGTCTTGCAGAATTTTTTCTGAACGTAACTTGTCACGGCGATGCACCAAATAAACCTTGCGAGCAATATTTGATAGATACAGCGCTTCTTCAACGGCGGTATTGCCACCGCCAATAACGGCAACATCCTGATCACGGAAGAAAAATCCATCGCAAGTGGCGCAGGCAGAAACACCTTTGCCCATGAATTTTTGTTCGGATTCAATCCCCAGATATTTCGCACTGGCACCGGTAGTGATAATCAGCGCGTCAGCAGTGTATTCGCCGTTATCACCCTTCAAACGAAACGGGCGACTCGATAAATCGGCACTATGAATATGGTCAAAAATAACTTCGGTTTCAAAACGTTCGGCGTGTGCCTGCATGCGCTCCATCAGCGCCGGGCCCATCAAACCATGCGCATCACCGGGCCAATTATCGACCTCAGTGGTGGTCATTAATTGCCCACCTTGCTGCAACCCGGTGATTAACACGGGCTTGAGATTGGCACGTGCGGCATACACGGCGGCGGTCCAACCGGCCGGTCCGGAGCCAAGAATCAAGAGTGGGCAGTGTTTTGTGGTGGTCATAGGAAGTATTCGATTTGAGTAGATAGTGAGATAGGGACGTTAGTGCTGAATTTCAATCATCGAATTATCGCTTATTTGAAGCGGTTTCGTTCATGGCTCTGGGCGGGAGTGGGTGATTTAAGGTATAAATCACATCAGAAATAAATGAACTCAGGAAGTCGCAGACGGTGGCACGAAGCTCGGAATCTATCAAGGCAAGCAAGGACCAGCGTCTGTCCACCATGAAGCGGGAAATCGCTTTAATCATTCTGGCCCCGGTATTATTTTATTTACTGGTTAGTTTGCTCAGCTATTCCACCAATGACCTTGGCTGGTCGCGCACAGCCAGCGTAACTGGCGCCATGCACAATTATGGTGGCTTGCTCGGGGCCTATCTTGCCGATCTGGCGTTTATGTTGCTCGGTTATATCGCCTATTTTCTGCCGGTCGTTTTGGGAGGCATTGCCTGGATTGCCTTATTTGGTCTTGATAGCGACGGCGACGGCCGCGTTGATTTTGGTCCGGCGCTGCGTTTAATCGGCATTGTCGGATTTTTGATTGCCGCTACTGGTTTGTTTCATGCGCTGGGTGGTGCTGCGCCCGATTTGCCTGAAGGTTCTGGTGGTGTGCTTGGAAAACTGGTCGGCAATAGCAGTTACAGTATTTTTGGCAGCATGGGCGGCAACTTATTATTGACGGTGATTTTATTGCTGTCGGTGACTTTGGCAACCGGGCTGAGTTGGTTTGCTTTAATGGATTGGATTGGCGGCTGGGTACTGAAATTATTTGAACGCCTGGGCAAGAAAAAAGACGAAGCAGCCGAATGGCAACGCACCAAAACATTGCGCGAAGAGCGCGAAGAAGTTCGTAAGCTGGACACTGAAAAACGCGCCAAACGCGAGCCAGTAAAAATAGAGCCACCAGCCAAAACCATTATCGAAAAAAGCGAACGTGCCCAACGCGAGCAACAAATTCCCTTATTTAATGCGGGTGGTGATAATAGTTTGCCACCACTTTCATTATTGGATGACCCAAAACCGCAGCCCAATGGTTATTCGGCAGAAACCCTGGAAACTTTGTCGCGGCAAATTGAATTCAAACTGAAAGATTTCCGCATTGAAGCGCAAGTAGTTGGTGCTTATCCTGGCCCGGTGATTACCCGTTTTGAAATGGAACCGGCGCCCGGTGTAAAGGGCAGCCAGATTTCATCGTTGGATAAAGATATTGCCCGCGGCCTGTCGGTCAAATCGGTACGCGTGGTCGATGTAATTCCAGGCAAATCGGTGGTGGGTTTGGAAATTCCAAATACACAACGCGAAATGATTTACTTAAGCGAGTTATTGCGCTCAAAAGAATATGACAAATCCACTAGTCCGCTAACCATTGCACTCGGTAAGGATATTGGTGGTCGCCCCGTGGTGGCCGACTTGGCGCGCATGCCGCATTTATTGGTTGCAGGTACCACCGGCTCGGGTAAATCGGTGGGTGTCAATGCCATGGTGCTGAGCCTGCTTTATAAAGCCAGCGCCAAAGAAGTGCGCATGTTGATGATCGACCCGAAAATGCTTGAGCTATCGGTCTATCAGGGCATTCCGCATTTGTTGGCACCGGTGGTGACCGATATGAAAGAAGCCGCCAACGGTCTGCGTTGGTGCGTGGCCGAAATGGAACGACGTTATAAGCTGATGTCGGCAGTGGGAGTGCGAAATCTGGCTGGCTTCAATCGTAAAGTGCTGGATGCACAAGCGGCGGGCCAGCCTTTGATGGACCCCTTATTCAAGCCCAATGCCGAATTAAACGAAGCGCCACGTCCGCTTGAAACCCTGCCTTTTATCGTAGTGTTTATCGATGAATTCGCCGACATGATGATGATCGTCGGCAAGAAAGTCGAAGAGCTGATCGCGCGTCTTGCACAAAAAGCGCGTGCCGCTGGTATCCATCTAATTCTCGCGACCCAACGGCCATCCGTCGATGTGATTACCGGCTTAATCAAGGCCAATATTCCGACCCGTATTGCATTTCAGGTTTCCAGCAAAATTGATTCACGTACGATTCTCGATCAAAGCGGCGCAGAGACTTTGCTCGGCCATGGCGATATGTTGTATCTGCCGCCCGGCACTGCAATGCCGGAACGTATTCACGGCGCGTTTGTCAGCGATGAAGAAGTCCATCGCGTGGTTGAACACCTCAAGCAACATGGCGGAGGCATGGATTACATTTCCGGCGTATTGGATGAAGTGCAAATGATGGGTGACGGTGTAGTCGTCGGGGCGGGCGGCTTGCCGGAATCCGGCGGAGGTGGTGGCGATGAAAGTGATCCGCTCTATGACGAAGCGGTAAAAATTGTGACCGAATCACGTCGTGCATCCATATCCGGTGTGCAACGCCGATTGAAGATTGGTTATAACCGTGCAGCGCGATTGGTTGAAGCTATGGAAGCTGCCGGTATAGTGTCGCGGCCAGAACATAATGGTGATCGCACGGTGTTGGCACCGCCGCCGCCAAGAAATTAAATTTATTCGTAGGAGCAACTGTCTGCATCAGATAGTTGCCGCCTCCCATTCGGTGCCATCGCGCAGCATGGCATTTAGCTGGGTGATGAAGGATCTCAAGCAGGCAATCAACGCTACTTTTTTTGGCTTTCCTTTTTCGACAAG
>JAYSQD010000037.1:0-17630 GCA_043721835.1 Arenimonas sp.
CTAACTGACAATGACTTTATTCATGGAACATGATTCAAATCAGGATTTGGACCAACATTTAATTGGTCGCATTGTTGAAGCAGCCATCATGGCGGCACCGCAACCCCTCACCATTACCCAACTTTACGCACTGTTCCCCGATGACGAACCCGCGCCGCCTGTGGGCAGCATTGAGCGCGCTATCGGTGAGTTGCAACAAGCCTGTGATGGACGCGGCGTTGAACTGATTGAAGTCGCGTCGGGTTTTCGCTTCCAGGTCAAAAACGATGTCCACAACTGGGTGGCACGTCTTTGGACCGAACGTCAAAGCAAATACACCCGTGCGACTCTGGAAACGCTGGCGTTGATTGCTTATCGGCAGCCGATTACCCGCGGTGAAATCGAACAAATTCGTGGCGTTGCCGTTAGCGCACAGATGGTGAAAGCGCTGGAAGATCGCGAGTGGATTCGTGTGGTCGGACATCGTGATGTTCCGGGCAAGCCCGCTTTGTTCGGCACCACCAAGGGCTTTCTGGATTATTTTGGTTTGAAAAGTCTGGATGCCTTGCCGCCATTGGCCGAGCTGAAAGAAATCCCTGAACTCGATCCGCAGCTACCTTTTGATCGCGTGCCGCAAGTGGCATCGGCTGCAATGATAAATGTAGAAGAAATATCAGACGAAAGTTCTGATTTAGATAAAGATAGCAATGAAAATCCGGAAGAAAGCTCCGAAGAAAATCTATCTGTTGAAAATGAAGAACACAATGAAGAATCTGCGGCTGTCGAAATGACATCCGACGAAGAAAATCAACACGATAGCAATGACGAAACACACAATGAAGAGGCTGGCGATATTGCCGAGCCGGAGTATAAAAATGAGTAATGAAAATAACGACAATAATCGCAAAACTCTTTCGCTAAAACGTGAGGGTGAAGAAATTGCACCCAAAGCGGAAGAGCGCTTGCATAAAGTGTTGGCACAGGCCGGTTTAGGCTCACGCAGAGCGCTGGAAGAACGTATTGCCCAAGGCGTCGTTAAGGTAAATGGCGAGGTCGCACAAATCGGGCAATCGGTTCATAGCGGCGATCGTATCGAGCTGGACGGCAAGACCTTTGTCGCCACCGCATTGACCGAACCTAGCAGTGTGCTGATTTATAACAAGCCCGAAGGCGAAGTCACCACCAATGAAGATCCCGAAGGCCGACCTACGGTATTTGAATCGCTGCCACGTTTGAAAGGCGCGCGCTGGATTGCTGTCGGTCGCCTAGATATCAACACCACCGGCTTGCTATTGCTCACCACTGACGGTGAATTGGCGAATGCGCTGATGCATCCATCGAACGCGATTGAGCGTGAATACGTTTGCCGCATTCATGGCGAAGTGCCCGACAACATCGTTGATCGTTTGGCACGCGGCGTGGCATTGGACGATGGTCCGGCGAAATTCGATAAAATTGAACGTATCGGTTCGAGTGATTCGCATGCCTGGTTCCAAGTGGTCGTGGCCGAAGGTCGCAATCGCGAAGTTCGCCGTTTGTGGGAATCGCAGGGTTTTCAAGTGAGTCGCCTGAAACGCGTGCGTTATGGCAAAGTGACACTGCCGCGTTTATTGAAACGCGGTAACTGCGTCGAGATGGATCAAAAAGCGGTTGAAGCACTGCGTGCAGAATTCAAACTGGACGATAATGCGCCAGTATTAACCTTGCAGTCGGTGATCGGACAACGCAAATCACGCCCTACCACCATTCGTGTCGGTAAAGACCGCGTACAAAATAATTATGTCAATGGCGCCGTGAATGATGAAGCGCGCGAACTGCGTCGTTTCGACAACGTACGCGAAGATCGCCCGCGTGGCCGTGGCCGTCCTGGCGCGGGTGCTGGTGCTGGCCGACCAAAACCAGGTGGCTTTAAGCCCAGAGCTGGCGGTAAACCTTTCAGTGGTCCGATGGGTGCTGATGCAGCACATCCGGGTACTCGTACACCGCGCAACAATGCTCGCCCCGCCTTCGGTGAAAAGCGCCCGTACAACGCTGGCCCACGCGACGATAATTTTGGTAATCGTGCTGAAGGCCCACGTGCCCCACGTCCTGCTGGTGATCGCCCGCAGGGTGATCGTCCACCGTTCCAAAATCGTGGCCCGCGTCCGCAGGGCGACCGCCCACAGGGTGAGCGCGCTCCTTATCAAAATCGCGGTCCGCGCCCTCAAGGTGGCCCTGCTCAAGGCGAACGTGCGCCCTATCAAAATCGTGGCCCGCGCCCACCGCGCGCGCCCGACAGCAATCCGGCCGAATTCCGTAGCTGGTATGTGCCCGATGGTGTCGATACCGGCTCACGAGTAGCCCCGCCACGCAGTCCAAACCCGCAGGGTGAACGTCCGTATCAAAACCGTGGACCACGCCCGCAGGGTGACCGTCCACAAGGTGATCGTCCGCCATACCAAAATCGTGGGCCGCGTCCGCAGGGTGATCGCCCTCAAGGTGATCGTCCGCCGTATCAAAATCGTGGACCACGTCCGCAGGGTGATCGTCCACAGGGCGAGCGTCCACCATATCAAACTCGTGATCCAAATCGTGCACCACGTCCGCAGGGTGATCGCCCACAAGGCGAACGTCCCCCGTATCAAAACCGTGACCCAAATCGTGGCCCACGCCCGCAGGGTGATCGCCCACAAGGCGGCCCGCGTCCACCCTTTCGCAAACGTCCTGAAGGTTTACCTTCCGACGATTGAAAGTTAAATTTCGAAAAACAGAAAAAGCAGAGCTCAGGCTCTGCTTTTTTTTGATGCCAATATTTTCGGCCTTAGAGCATCGCTAATAATGCTGGAGCACACGCTCTAGAAAAAAACCGGATGGTGTCAGTGTACTTACTGCACGGAGCATCCAATGAATCTCGCTAATTGTTTAATATATTCATCACTACTGCTCATTGCGCTGCCTTGCAGTGCTAAAGATTTCAGCATTCCCAATGGTGATACGCCGGGATTATTGAAGGCGATCACACTTGCCAATCAAAGCCCTGAAGCGGATGTCATTACACTGGCAAAACACGGGCTGTACGCCATTAGCAAACCGTCCGGCGCAAATCTGTTACCCAGTTTTGAAAACACTCTGACGATTAACGGAAGCGGGGCAGAAATTCGTCGATACACCCGGGCATCGGTGACATTGATCTCGACTGAAAAAAATAGCCATGTGGTACTTCGCGATCTTATTCTTGCCGAAGGCAGTGAGGGCGCATTGATTAATCGTGGTGATTTATTACTGGACCGGGTCAAGATTGTTGATACCGATTCGGGCAAGGCACAAGCGATCATTACCAACTTCGGGCGCTTAAGCCTGAGCAATTCAGAACTGGCGTATAACCAGATGCCGGTTCAGGCACACGATGCCGGGGTAATTATTAATCATGGCGAGTTAAGCCTTTCGTTTTCCAACATTCATAGCAATACCATTCGCCAGGATAAAAACACACTGGCTTTTGCATTGGGTGCATTAAACTTTGGCAGTATTAAAGTTAATGGTTTCAATATTGACGGCAATGACATTGATCCCGCAATTAATCCATCGCAACTGGCCGGCATTATCAATATTGGCAAAGCCAGGGTTTATGGACGCTTCCCACAAAAACAAATCATTCAAAAATCGACTTCGAGTTTGGGCATTATTGCCAACAACTAATTAGCCCATATCGACGCAATAAAAAGGCCGCTTTGTGCGGCCTTTTTATTTAATAGTTTTTGTATTTAATCGATGTCCAGACTATCCGAGGTTTTCTTTCTACGACGTTTGTCTTTCTGGTCAAAGCCAGCCTCGCAACCATCTTTAAGTACCATCACACATTCAAGATATTCGCTGACCATCACAATAGCCGCGCGGATGGCTTTGCCGGCAGGTTTGTTTTCTTCATTTTGCGAGCCGCCACTGGCGCCAAATTTTGAAAAACTAAAATTACTGCCACCGCTTTTTGAATTGCCTTCAATGGTACGCACGAAAGCTATTTCGCCGGTCGTGGTATCGACCACACGAATGTCGACGGCAACATATGCCTGGGCCGACTTGCCGCCAACTGAAATACCGCCAAAACTTAAACCGGAGCCACTGGACTTGGTTTGTTCTTCAAATGAAGTCACTGTGCCCATGACCAGGTATTGCGCACCAAATAATTTACCCATTTGTGCAGCATTACTAAGTTTGGCGCGACCCGATGCCATCAGGTTTTGCTCTTGGATAATGGCATCCATTTTTTGCCGTTCTACTACGCGAAATTCATTAGTAGCGGCCAATTCATTGCTGAGCAGACCGGCTAAATCTTTGCCCACGCTGCTACTCCACCAGCTCGCTGAAGTTTCATTTTTGAACTCGGCTACTGCAATCACTGGTTTTTGCGGGCCGGTGGCTTGGATGGGAGCGGGCTTTTCTTTTGCGGCAAAGCTGGTGACTGAAACGCAAGCGATGCCGACAAATAAGGCGAAAGATTTCATGTTCATAATATTTTACTCATCATATTACTTATGGTTTGACTAAAGAAACGCGTAAACAGGATGGTACAGGACATTTAGCTTGAACGTACCACTACCCGGTTTCGGCCGGAATTTTTTGCTTCGTAGAGTGCACGATCAGCATCGGCGATTAATCGTTCCAGACTTATCGCGGTGGCGCAATCACTGACACCGATACTCATAGTGATTTTCAAGTCACCATAGGCAGCACCAAAATCCAGTGCCGCCATATCGCGACATAAACGGTCGCAAATTTCTGCCGTTGCCTGCGCCGACATGCCAGGAAAAATCAGTACAAACTCGTCGCCGCCAATTCGGGCTACCAGATCACGGCCGCGTGTGACTTGTTTGAGCTTCAGGGCCACTTGCCGAATAACATCGTCACCGGCGTGATGGCCCAAATTATCATTAATCGATTTAAACAAATCGATGTCGGCGACCGCCACGCTGATTGGCCTGCCTTCATTACGGGTTTGTTCGAATAATTTTTTGTAGCTCATGTCAAGGCTACGGCGATTCGCCAGGCCGGTCAATGCATCTTCACTGGCCAGTTTAGCCAGACCATCGGTTTGTTTTTGCAAAACACTCAGCAAGACCTCGCGTTCCTGACTAATTTTTTCAAGGTTATTGGCGTAATTCTGTATTTCGGCCGTTCGCTCAGTCACTAATTTTTCCAAGCCTTTCTCGCGTACCCGAGCGCTGCTAACGGCATATCGATATGCCGCCAATATGCCTAAAGCAAATAATGCGATCAAGACAAACCAAAACCCGGTGCGCTGCCAAAGATAAGGTCTTACTTCGAACCGATACCGGGTTACTTGTCCCGACCAGCGACCAAAACCATCATCGGCTTCAAGATTCAACACATATTTAGCCGGTGCAAGATTGGTATAGGAAACGCGATTGAGTGGGTTCGCGTTTTGCCAGGCATCATCAAAACCGTCGAGTCGAACACGATATTGCACTTGCTCGGGGGCGATAAAGGTAGGTGCAGCATATGAAAAATCAATTCGTCTTACCCCGGGACCAAAATTATTTTGAGTTATGTCAGAAACCGGAATGCCGTCAATGGTAATGCTTTCAATTAATGTACGTGCCTTGGAATTGATTTGCTCCTGTTTTTTCAGATCCATCAATGCGAGTCCACTTGACGTGGCAAACCATAAATAGCGTGAGTCCAAAACCATTACCGGATTACCACCACCATTACATTGCAAACGAGCCAGCGGCCCCTGCGACTGATCCATGGCGCCGATAGAAAGTTCTTTTTCAGTGCCCATGGCAATGCCGTCTAGCTCTTTACGATTTAAACGTACAACCCCTTTATTGGTGCAAACCCAGAGGCTATTGTTTTGTCCAACCAAACCCAAAATAGGCACATAAGGAATGCCACGGGATAAACCAATCGATGTCACTTGCTCATTTTCAATGCGATATAGGCCATCGTCGGCCGCCACCCATAAAACACCTCGCTCATCTTCATAAAAACCAAAAGCATATTGCAGGCTCACACCCGGTTTTTTCCATGGCTTGAGCTGATTATTTTCGATGTAATAAACACCCGACGTTGAGCCCACCCATAATCTTTTTCTTGAATCTAAAAACAGCGCGCGCACATCAAGATCGCCGCCAAATAGTTGCGTTACATGCTCGTTCTCGATCAGCGCCACACCACCGCCTGATCGCGCGCCCAATCCTGCCCAGACCTTGTCGCCATCGGGCACCAAAACACGAACTTGATTCGATGGCAAACCTTGCGCGCGTGTTATTTGACGAATATTAGCGGACTGAAAAACACTGATACCGGCATCGGCGGTGCCAACCCATAATTCGCCGGGTTTTCTTTCCATCAAGGAATAAATACTGTCACTTGCCAAGCCATCGGCCCGTCCCCATTTTTCAATTACATCATTTTTGATGCGATTCAGACCCGAGCTGGTACCAACCCAAATACTCTCGTCGGCAGCTTTTAAAACCGCCCTGACATAATCATCGCTTAAGCCGTTATGACGGGCATAGCGGGTTATTTGTCCGGTTCTGATTCTGCTCACACCAAGATTGGTGCCTATCCATAAACTTTTTTCACGATCCAAAAACAAGGTCGCTATTCGATTATTCACTAAACCATTCTTGGTATCAAAATGTTCCAGCCGCCCTTTGCATAAACAATACAAACCTTCACTTTGCGTGCCCAACATAATGCGATCAGCGCTTTCAACGACGATCGACTCCACCGGATATTCACTTCCCAATTTCTCTCCACCGAGCATAGGGACGAAGCGTTTACCTTCTTGCTTGAAGAGCCCGCGGTCGGTGACTACCAGCAAGCTGCCATCCACATTTTTAGCCAGTGCGGTGACAGATTTAATCGGCACCGGAAAAACTTGAGCCAACTCAAAGTGATCACCTTTTAGCACCGCAAGTCCGGCTCGAGTAGCTAGCCAAATATCGCCGGCAGCGTCTTGCTCAAAGTCCAGCGCACTATTCATGGCATCAGGTAAGCGTAATGGGTATTTTTTTAAGCTTCCATCGGGCTGCAACAACATAATGGTTTGCGAAGCTGCCGCCACCCAAATTCGGTTTTGGCTATCTTCAAATAGAGCAGTTATTTGTGATTGCCCGAGTTCTTTTTCATAGGGTATGGCGGCCCATTGGCCATTAAAATAACTGTATAAGCCATCGCGTGCGGACCCTACCCATAAGCGGCCATCTTTTGCGGCGAGCAAAACCCGAATTCCGTTATCGGACAAACCCGGAATAACATTACGATCAAATACTTTCCAGTCGCGCCCGTTAAAACGCGCCAAACCTTCCCAAGTAGCGACCCAAATATAGCCATCCGAGGTTTGCGTAATTGACTGTGCCGTATTATGCGGCAGCCCATTGCTACTATCCCAGACACGAGTCGATCTGAGATAAATCGGCAGATCGTCGGCCCATACCACTTGACTCAATACTGTCAGCAAAACGATGCAAGCGATGCGAATTAACGACAAGCCCTACTCCAGATAATATTGAGATGGCTCAATCAAGAATTTCAAATTTGTCGGCATCCAGATAGGCAGGAAACCGGGCTCGGTAGTCCTGCAAATCTTTGGCTGACAAGCGACAGCATAAAACTTCGGCTTCATTTGTGCCACTGACAACGGCTTGCCCCAGATAATCCAAAGCAACACTGTCACCCGCATAATCGATTGAATTACCATCCAACCCGACCCGGTTCACGCCAGCAACATAGGCCAGATTTTCGATGGCGCGTGCAGGCAGCAAACTATTCCATGCTTGCCGACGTGCCGACGGCCAATTGGCCACGTACAGCAAAAGATCATAGTCAAAACGGTTTTCTACTTCGTGTGAAAAGCGATTTCTGGAATACACTGGAAACCGCAAGTCATAACAAACCAGCGGACAAATTCGCCAACCTTTATAGTCGATACTGATTCTTTGATTACCCGATGCGTAGCGTTGGTGCTCATTAGCCATACGAAATAAATGGCGCTTGTCATAGCATTCAAAGTTGCCATCGGGTTTTGCCCAGATCAAACGATTAAATACCTTTGAGGCTTCCCGTATTTGTACGCTGCCGGTGACCACTGCATTATGCTGCCGGGCCATTTCAAGCATCCATGCCAAGCTTGGCCCTTCCATGGTTTCTGCATCGGCAATGGCTTCGTTACTGAAGCCGGAAGTAAATGTTTCCGGAAGAATAAAAATATCGGTCGGGTGTTTTTGCTGCTTTAATAATTCGCCGTAATAATCACGGTTAGCCTGCGGGTCATGCCAGCGAGTATTACCCTGCACCAAACTCAAGTGTAAAAAGTCTTGCATCAAACTTTCACCAATCGTTCCATCGCGGCATCAAGTGTGTCAGCATTTTTCGCAAAACATAAACGGATTAAACGCTGCTCTGTCGGCGCTTTCTCATAGAACGGTGATAAGGGAATGGCGGTCACCCCTTTTTCAATCGTTAACCACCGGCAAAATTCCATATCTGGCATATCACTAATTTCCGAATAATCCACCAACTGGAAATAACCGCCCGGTACCGCCAGCGGTTGGAACCTCGTGCTCAATAATTGGGATTTGAAGGCGTCACGCTTAGCTTGGTAAAACTCGCCTAATTGTTCGTAGTGCTCGGGTTCTTGTTGAATCATTTCAGCAAAGGCCCATTGTGCCGGTGCAAAAGTACAAAAAGTATTGTACTGATGGACTTTTCGAAATTCTTTTGTCAGTGCTGGTGGCGCTATGCAGTAACCAATTTTCCAACCGGTACAGTGATAGGTCTTACCAAAACTCGAAATCACAAAACTCCGTTCTGCCAGTTCCGGATAACGCAAAACACTTTCGTGCTGGCGACCATCAAAAATAATATGCTCGTAAACCTCATCTGACAAAATCAGAATTTCGGTGTCTTTCACAATATCGGACAAGGCCTGCATATCATCTGAGCTCAGCATTGCTCCCGAAGGGTTGTGCGGAGTATTGATAAATATCATGCGTGTACGAGAAGTGACAGCCGTCCTTACTTTATTCCAATCAACGGCAAATGTGCCCGGCTCCAGGGCAACATGAACTGCCTTGGCACCGGCCAGATCAATAGCGGGCTCGTAGCAGTCGTAACAAGGGTCCAGCACGATCACTTCATCGCCGGGACGCACCACCGCAAGTACAGCATCGAAGATAGCTTCACTAGCTCCGCTGGTGACGGTTATTTCGGAATCGACATTTACTGGTTTGCCATAGCAACGCAATGTTTTATCAGCTATTGCCTGTCTTAGCGCAGCAACGCCGTGCATCGGTGCATACTGGTTTTTACCCTGTTGCATGGCTTTAGCCAACTCGTCTACTAAACGCCGTGGTACATCAAAGTCAGGAAAACCCTGCCCCAGATTAACCGCCTTATGTTCCATCGCTAACTGCGACATCACGGTAAAAATAGTGGTTTCGACTTTTGGAAGTTTGGTTACCAGATTCATAGCGCCATTGATGTTGGTATGTGGACAGTACTAATTATGCATTGCAATCATTTTTTCTTGTAGAAAAAAAACGGGGCCTCAAGGGCCCCGTTCAATTCATCGACTTCTTATTAAGCTTACTGGCAGCTTTTCCGTTGCGACAACTGTGCAACTGGACGATTCTCTATCCAACTACCGGTCAGCAGTCCCGTAAAGGTACTGTTAACTGACATATTGGTGATGTTGTTGGTCGCCAAGGTACGTGTACCAGAACCCGCAGCCGTTCCTGTCAAAGCCACTTTAGTAGCTGTTGGAGCGAAGCCACTAAACCACTGGAAGTTGAAATTATTGACAGCCGAATCGAAACCTTTCTGGCCGTAAATCCAGCGCGGGAATCCAACGCTGTCATAAACATAAGGAATCATCACTTCTTGAGGACTTCCACCACCAGTGGCGATGAAGCTATAACCGAAGCCTGATTTGTCAGGAGAATACCAATGGCCAGTTACGTCCAGGTTGGCCGCGTTAAAGGATGGGCAGCTACCACCACCGACACGGGCCATGGTTTCAGAACCACTCTTGCCGTCAATATTATAACTAACAGTCATCGTGGTAGCCCCGGTTTCAGTAATGATCAAATCACCCACGTCAGTTGCAGACGCGGCACTACCATTCCAGACGACACGCAGTAAATCAGAGCGCCAAACACCGTTCGCAGTAGGAACCGGTGCTTGTGTGTAATACCAAGTTGGGGTGCCATCTTCCAAGTAGGTGTACCAAACGGCGACCCACTGATCAGGATTACCAATCGGTCCTGCAAAATCAACAAACATGCCGTGACCGTCACGACTGGTATTTACATATTGCCCAGATAGGAAAGCAGGTGGTGTGCCTTGGGTATTGATGTTTGCCTTAACCGTCAAGTCCACAGTTCCTGCAGTCATATTGACAGGAGTTACGTACCAACGCCCGCCTGACAACAAAGCACTACCGGTAACAGTAACTGTTTCGTTACCACTAGCAGTAATGACACCATACTGAGCCAAGCCTCTGGCAGGTGCCGCAGGAATTGCAGATACACTTGGGTCGTCAGCTACTGACGATTTGGCAACATAAAGATCTACGTTACTCGTACTCGTAGTGCTGAATGTAACCGACGTTGCATGTGGTGGAACAACAAAGTACAGCTTATCGTGCGCACCATTTGCCGCCAAGGTCACGTTACGTGCGACATTATTCGTCAATGCAAAAGGCTCTACCGTTGTTCCTGATCTTGTGAGGTTTACCGGAATTTTAAATGCCGTATGACCATTGGTGGATTGAACCAGCAAGAAACCAATACGCTTTTGACCACCCACGAAACTCGGATCATCCCAGGCTATACGTACTTTGAAACTGGCACCAGACACTACTTTACCCGGTCCAGTTGCAACCAAAGTGCCTGTTGTACCGGCTTGTACAGGTGCCTGATAAGACTCAACTTTAACAACATCCGGTGGACTAGGACCAGCGGCATAGTTTTGGACTAACAACCAGTACGTTTGTGGGCTGCTGCTTGTCGTAACTTCGAATTCACAAACCTCTGTAGGTGTGCTTGAAGTGGATGAGCAAGTTTGTGTTGCGGCACTAGGCGTACTACCCGTTCCGACAAAAAGATCGGCATCGGAGGCAGTGGCTGAAGAAGTGTTGATTCTCACTTTGTAAACAATCGCACCGGCAACTGGACTGGCAGGAATAGTGAAAGTGTCGGTAAAGATACCTGTTGTGAGACTATCAAACGGATCTGCTACCGTAGGGTCTTGCGCTAAGGACGGTGAACTGACCTTTGGTGTAACTAAATCACCTGCTACAAAACGTGCATCAGGCAAAGCAGTCATTCCACTAAAGTTATAGTCAAAGACGCCGCGTTCAGAATTTGTAAGAATATCAATGGAGGTTGGCGCTGTTAATGGATTCGAAAATGCACTCGCATAAATTGCCACAGGTAGTGTCAAGTTCGGACGACCATTGGCCGGTGTATTGTTTTGAAGCGTTACCGAGCCATATACCCAACTGCCGGTCAATGTCGGATTATTCACATTGAATGTAAAGTTAACCGACTGTGTTTGGCCATTGGTGAAAGTCAAGCTGCTAGCACTCGGGGTCATTGTTGCTCCCGCTGGCAAGCTGCTAACGATCGTGTAAGCACCACCACCGACCATATCGGTAAAGGTGCGTGGCAATACGCAGGACTCGAAACAGCTGCTGTTTCCCAGCGTAGGCAGGTTGAGTGTATTTGCATTCGAAGCGTTCGTAGCTTTGAATTGAGCATCAGTCACTGGCAAGAACAAACCAGCACGCACCGCTTTAGAAACATCGGTTTGACCGGCGCCAATTTCATGCGGCGTTCCAACAACCCCGTTCACGGTGACGCTTGCCCGAGCAGTTAAAATTAAAGCCGACACAATTTGATTAGGGGTCCAGGAAGGATTGACCGCCTTGATCAATGCCATGGCACCTGCAACATGCGGGGTTGCCATCGAGGTGCCACTAAGAGAAGCAGCACAATTACTACCAGTCATACTATCGGCTGTACAAGTAGCGCCTGAGCCCAACCCAGCAGCATAAATATTGACGCCGGGAGCCGCGATATCGGGCTTAATAATACCTGTAGGTATAACTGGACCACGACCACTGAAAGACGCAAGTTTGTCACCCGCACTTGCAACAATATTCCAGCTTGCTGCTTGAATCTGTCCAGTATGGCCAGTGCCAGAGTTTAGCCAGGTCAAAAAAGACTGGCCATCGGCATAAGTCAAATGCACAACTGGAATTCCGTAAGAGTCAGTGACAACGCTGTCACCCTCTGACTGTTGATTGTACAAAACCATGCCAACGCCGCCAGCAGTTGCAACATTTGCGGACTTTGCTATCCGAGCATAAAAACCGCGTTGACAAGCCACAATGCGGTTAGCAAAGAAAGTCCCTGCTGTCCATGTGGGTGGTTTACTAATTCCGGTTCCGCTGTTGTCAGGATCAGTACCCGTTGCACAAAGTGGATAGGCGGGATCTTTGGTGATTAAAGTTGGGCCCAGCGTAGCTGAACTAGCACTTCCCGCTCCGTAAAGCGTACCTCCACCAGGAAGCGGAGTATTACCCCCTGTTAAAACTAATGGCCTTAATAAGGCACGATCATGAGTCGTGGCCGCTACCGACATAACCCAAGGTGCGTTTGACGGGCTACCAAGCGTACCGGGCGATGGGCCATCATTTCCTGCGGCTACCGACGAGACGATACCAGCAGCACGAGCTGCAAGGAATGCCTCAGCGTCATCATCAACTGCGGGCGTACTGAAGCCAACATAAGGATCGCTCGGACCACCACCGATGGAATAACTAATGACATTGACACCGTCAATGACCGATTGGTTAATGGCCGCTAAGGTCAGCGAGCTGGGGCAGCCGGTAGCATTACAAGCTTTGTAGGCGATGATATTGGCTCGTGGCGCAACACCCGACATGGTGGGTGTGTAAGGCGTTGATCCGCCAGGAATGGTGATTTTGATTGGATTACCGGAGGTCGTACTCGCGGTATGCGTACCATGACCATCGGTATCAGGTGCATCCGTTGTTGTACCGGAACTTGAAGCGGTGAAATCCCATAGACCTATTATCTTGCCGTTACAATTGCCCGGATTTGCAACGCAGTTGCCGTATTTTGTAGCTCCGCGAGGGTTTGTAATGGTGAAATTTTCAGCAAATGTATTTCCAACAGCGCCCGTATTGGCAAATGATGGATGAGTACGGTTGAGACCTGTATCAATCACACCAATAATGATGCCGGCACCCTTACAGGTAGTACCTACAGTGCAGGTAAGCGCAGGCGTACCGCCACCCGCCCAAACCTGATCAGCCTTAATCCAGGCCGGCCCACGGTCGGTCATCAAGCGACGAATTACTTCTTGTTGAACGCGCTTGACACCGGGAATTGTGCGAAGTTGCGCTGCCTCTGCTTCCGTCATGGGAGCAGCAAAACCATGCGTGGCCACATCGTAAACAAAGGTCGGCGTCAAGGTGCGGCCGAGCTTGCTGGAAGCCAGCTCAAGGCGGTTTTTACGCTCTTTCGCCAAATATTTGCGATAGTTTTGCGAGGCGACCGAATTCAGATTGAATCTGGACTCACCCGTTACGCTAGGGCTGGTAGCCGACATTTTGGGCATGCCGCCGGATTTGTTTCCATTGGAACCGTGGAAGCTGGCCAATGGCTCTTCTTCAAAGGTCACAATATAAGTATTGATACTGGAGGTTTTTACGGCTTCTATTTTGCTAGAGGCTGCATTCGCCGCGTCATTCGCGGGAAGACCCAAACCCAATCCAATGGCAACGGCTAAAACTAGTGGAGACGCACGCATATTTGCTGTCCTGTACTGATAAAGTGTGAATTACTTCTCGATTCTACAATTAAACGCTTCAAACAAGAAGTTCCCACAATTTAGATAGGTGACGAATGGAAAAACGTGAACAAGCTCACAAAAATAATTTTCTGTTGCTAATTGTCTGACCGTACACATCGGTACTGAACGCTACACGCTGCAATCCGTGGACGGGTATCACCATAAAAGTTAATATTTGCGAATAAATGAATGATTTGCTCACCAATTCAGCCGTTCTCCAAGTCAAAGAACTCAGCTATTTCAGAAATGAAGACAAAATTTTCGGCCCGATAAATTTTACGCTTGATGCCGGTAACGCTTTATTGGTGACTGGGGCCAATGGTTCGGGCAAAACCACGCTTCTGCGGGTTCTAAGCGGCTTGTTAAAAGCGCAATTTGGCGAAATTATCGTCAATAAACCTGGCAATACACATTCAGACCTTTCGCATGCCTGCGCTTATCTGGCGCACAAGCCCGGCCACAAGGCTGAACTTAGCTGCCTTGAAAACCTGGAATACCTTCAAGCTATTTTCCATCTTAAAAAGTCTGAATTGATCGAAACAGCGCTCGCTAAAGTTGGGTTGGCAGGCTTGGAAGATACGCCCGCCAAAAAACTTTCGGCCGGGCAAAACAAGCGCCTTGGTTTGGCTCGACTATTACTTTGCCATAGCCCTTGCTGGTTGTTGGACGAACCCTACGCCAATCTGGATTTACAAGGAATCGAGCTGGTCAATCAGTTCATTACCGAACACACGCAACTTGGCGGTGCGGTGCTATTGACGACCCATGGCGCCTACGCTGCCCCTGCCGTTCCTTGTCAAACTTTGGTGCTTGAAGACGGTGGCAGTCGATGAGCGCGAATCAAAAATTATTACCCTTATTCGTTGCCCAATGCCGACGTGATCTCAGGCTTTCTTTGCGTCGTCGTGGCGATATTGCGCAACCCATTTTGTTTGCGGTAATGGTCATTACGCTCTTCACGATAGCCACCAGTGCCGAGCCAAAAAAATTGGCAGAGCTGGCGCCTGGAATCATTTGGGTGGCTATTTTGTTATCGGGTTTGTTATCACTGGACGCCATTTATCGAAGTGATTTTGATGATGGCAGCCTGGAGCAAATGCTGATGTCACCAGCTCCGCTTGCCTTGTTGATCGGCGCACGCATTTTTGTGCATTGGTTAAGTTCGGTGCTGCCACTGGTAATATTGACACCGCTGTTGGCGCAAATGCTATTTCTTCCCGCCGATTTATTGGCACCATTAATGCTCTCACTGATGATTGGCACGCCACTGATAAGTTTGGTCGGCGCTGTGATAGCCGCTTTGACAGTGGGAATACGTCACTCTGGTATGCTACTCGCCTTGCTGGCACTACCACTTTACGTCCCCATTTTAGTATTCGGTGCGGGCGCTGTTGTGGCAGCATCGCAAGGGCTCGCATGGTTGGGCGCGATTAGCTTACTCGGCGCGGGCTTGGTGATTGCTATTGTGCTGGCTCCCGTCGCTGCCGCTGCAGCGATAAAAATTTCTCTGACATAAAAAACACATGAACCCTCTACTACTTTGGTTTAACACAACGGGCTCGCCACCTAATTTCGAGCGTTTTGCACAACGCTGGATTCCGCTGTGGTTTGCGTTGGCATTTCTATGTTTGCTCATTGGCACTGTCGGCGGATTATTTTTAGTACCCGCCGATTCCAAGCAAGGCGAAATTTTTCGCATCATCTACATCCACGTACCTGCCGCCTGGATGAGTTTATTTGTATTTATAGTGATGGCCGTACAGGCATTTATTGCTTTAGTCTGGCGTATCAAAATTTGCGAATTATTGACGATTGCCAGTGCGCATATCGGGCTAATGTTCACCGCCATTGCGCTTATCACCGGCGCCATTTGGGGCAAGCCAACTTGGGGCACCTGGTGGACCTGGGATCCCAGGCTCACCTCAGAACTGGTTCTGTTGTTTATTTATCTGGGTATTATCGGCTTATACAACGCCATCGAAGACCGACGCTCGGCTGCGCGCGCCGCTGCTTTTTTGGTGCTTATTGGGTTGATCAATGTTCCTATCGTGCATTTTTCAGTGACCTGGTGGAATACCTTGCATCAAGGTGAAACCATTCGTGTTGTTGGCGAATCAAAAATGGCGTCGGAATTATTATGGCCGCTTATCCTGATGACACTGGCCACCAAATTCTGGTTTATCGGCTCGGTGCTGCAACGTGCCCGCGCCATGAATCTTGAGCATGAAGCCAATAAAGACTGGGCGAAAAAGCTAGCAGGGGCTGAATAATGGTTTATTTGCATCAGAAATTCGTCGCTGCTGCTTATATTATCTTCGCCTTGGCATTGCTGTGGGACTATTTCTCGCCACGCCTTGATTACAAAAAAACGCTGCGTAATATTCGTCTGCGTGCCCGCCGCCAAACAAAATAATTTTCGAGATTTTATTGATGAATCCCACCCGTATCCGCCGAATCTGGTTAATTGTTTTACTGCTGGTCGTTGCGGCAATAGCAGGCTCGTTGATTACCTTCGCCATGCAGGAAAACATGACCTACTTGTTCACACCAAGCCAGGTGAAGAATAGCGAAGCACCGACAGACTCACGTTTTCGTCTAGGCGGTGTGGTCTGCGAAGGCTCGGTAAAACGCAGCGAAGGAACACTTGATGTTTCATTCTCGGTAACCGATCGTTTCAATCAAATCATCGTGAACCATAACGGCATTCTGCCGGATATGTTTAAGGAAGGTACCAGCATCATCGCCACCGGAAAAATGCAAGACGGTAAATTTATTGCCAGTGAAGTTCTGGCTAAGCACGATGAAACTTACACACCGAAAGAAGTGCTGGATGCGATGAAAAAAGCCAAAGAGTTACACACCAAATCCTGCGGTGCCTTGTGATGCTGCCTGAACTTGGCCAGATAAGTTTAATTTTATCATTGTTGATTGCAGCTCTATTGGCTTGCATTCCGCTGTGGGGCGCGCATAAAAATAATGCCGCACTGATGCAAACGGCCAGGCCTTTGGCTTATGCACAATTATTATTTATTGTGCTGGCGTTTGGCATCTTGGCCTATAGTTTTACCGTTCACGATTTTTCGGTCGCGTACGTACAAAGAAATTCAAATTCATTATTGCCGTTTGCGTATCAATTATCCGCCGTCTGGGGCGCCCATGAAGGTTCCTTATTACTCTGGATAATGATCCTATGCATCTGGACCTGCGCTGTCGCAATTTTTTCAAAACAATTACCCGATAAAGTCATCGCGCGCGTGTTGGCCGTGATGGGCATGATTAGCCTGGGCTTTATTGCCTTCACCATTTTTACTTCCGATCCCTTCACTCGCGTATTTCCAACTCCGCCCGAAGGCGTTGATCTCAACCCGCTCTTGCAAGACCCTGGGCTTATTTTTCACCCCCCATTGCTTTACACCGGCTATGTCGGTTTTGCGGTTGCGTTTGCGTTTGCCATTGCCGCATTGATTGATGGAAAACTAGACACCCAATGGATTCGTTGGTCGCGACCTTGGACCAATATTGCATGGGCATTTTTAACGCTCGGCATTGCACTCGGCAGCTTCTGGGCCTATTACGAACTCGGCTGGGGCGGCTGGTGGTTCTGGGATCCGGTGGAAAACGCCTCCTTCATGCCCTGGCTGGTGGGCACGGCGCTGATCCATTCTCTGGCCGTCACGGAAAAGCGCGGCGCGTTCAAGAGCTGGACGATATTACTGGCGATAGCCGCATTCTCCCTGAGTCTGCTGGGAACCTTCCTGGTTCGC